>DATLTS010000034.1 GCA_035533475.1 Mycobacteriales bacterium
CGACCAACAGTGACCGCCAAGGGGGAAGTACGGCCGAGGGCACCAGCAACGGCACCGATAAGCCCAACTCTGGCGATCAACTGACAAACGATCAAGCCGCCACGCCGGTCACCAGACGAAGACCGGCTGAGTAGTTACCCCACTTCGAACAAGTGGCGGATTGCTACGCCGGCCTCAAAGCCGGCGACGCGGCGCTGCTCGACTGTGCCTGGGGGTTCAGCGACCGGGACCAGCACGGAGATGTGGACGTAGACGTCACGGTCGCAGCATCCGACGAGGCGACCGCCTACGAACTGGCCAGCGCCAGCGTGCGCGCGGCCATCCAACACGCCGGTGGATTCACGCCTGACTGGGATGAGCGGGTGCCGGACCTCTCCTCGGTCGCATACCGGCTTACCGACGAACGGGTGGAGCTGGTTCCCGCGTAGTCGGCGCCAACGGGGTTCGGACCCGCGCGTCGGGTCGCCGCGTAGCCTGCTCGGATGCGCCTGAGCGAGGTCGCGGGCCGGCGCTGGGCGTTGAGCACGGTCTGCGCGGTGCTGTTCCTCACCATGCTGGACAGCACGATCGTGTCGGTGACGCTGCCCAGCCTGCGCTCAGACCTCCAGGTCGGGGTGTCCGGGCTCCAGTGGGTGGTCAGCGCCTACGTGCTCGTCTTCGCCGCGCTGATGCTCACCGGGGGCACGCTCGGCGACCTCTACGGGCGCCGCCGGCTGATGGCCGTCGGGGTGGTGCTGTTCGTCGCCGGCTCGGCGCTGTCCGCGCTGGCGCCCTCCCTCGACGTCGTCTACGCCGGCCGGGTGCTCCAGGGGGTGGGCGCCGCGGCCAGCGAGCCGGGCACCCTGTCGGTGCTGCGCCAGCTCTACCCCGACCAGCGGGAGCGGGCCCGGGCGATCGGGATCTGGGCCGGTGTCTCCGGGCTGGCCCTGGCGCTCGGCCCGGTCCTCGGCGGGCTGCTCGTGGCCGCGGGCAGCTGGCGCACGGTGTTCTGGTTCAACGTCGGGTTCGGTGTCGTCGCGCTGCTCGCGGCGCTGCGCTTCGTGCCGGAGAGCGCGGACCCGGCCGGGCGGGCGATCGACCTGCCCGGCCAGGTCAGCGGTGCGGCCGCGCTCGGGCTGCTCACCTTCGGTCTGATCCGCGGGCAGAGCGCGGGCTTCGCCAGCCCGCGGATCCTGGGGCTGTTCGCCGCCGCGTTGGTGGCCGCGGCGGTGTTCGGGCTGATCGAACGCCGGGCGGCGAGCCCGGTGCTTCAACTCGGCCTGTTCCGCAACCGGACCTACAGCGCGGCAAACCTGGTCGCGTTCGCGGTGAACTTCGGGGTTTTCGCGATCTTCCTGTTCCTCAGCCTGTTCCTCCAGCTGGTCCGCGACGCCTCCGCGCTCGGCACCGCCGCGCGCTTCGTGCCGATGACCGCCGCCATGATCGTCGCCGCGCCGCTGACCGGCCGGTGGGTCGCCCGGATCGGTCCGCGCTGGCCGCTCACCGTCGGGCTGGTCGTCGCGACGGCCGGGATGCTCGCGACCGACGCCGTGCTCACCCGCCACGCCGACCTCACCGCCCTGGCCTTCGTCCTGCCGGTGCTCGGTGTCGGGCTCGGGATGGTGCTCGCCCCGGTCACCTCCGCGGTCATGGCCGGCGCGCCCCGGGCCCGGTCCGGAATGGCCGCGGCGACGACGAACGCGAGCCGGCAGATCGGCGCGGTGGTCGGGGTCACGGTGCTCGGCGCGGTCGTCAACGCCGAGCTCACCGGCTCGCTGCATCAGCGGCTGGTGGGGCTGCGCCTGCCGGCGGACATCCAGGCTTTCGCGCTGCACGCCGTCACCTCCGGCCAGACCGCGATCCCGACCAGCCTGCTCGGCCACCCCGGAGCGGTGCACGACATCGACGTCGCGTTGAGCGCCGGCCGCGACGCCTTCCTCGCCGGCCTGCACGTCGCGCTGCTCACCGCCGCCGGGGTGCTGCTCGCCGCCGCCCTGGTCGCCCTCGTCGGGGTCCGCAACCAGCCGGCGGCAGACTGAACCTTCACGACGTCCGGGAAAGGAACCGATGCCACAGATCGAGTTCGTCACGATGGCCAACCACGCCGAGGCGATCAACGGCTTGCTCTACCTTCAGGGCGCCGGCTGGTCCGAGCTGCAACTGCCGGCCGGGCCGCAGGGCCAGCCCGGCATCGTCCACGTTGGTATCGGGGTTTCTATCCTCGTCGGCTGGAACGAGACCAACGTCCGCTACCCGCTGCGGCTACGCATCACCCATGAGGATGGCAGCGACCTGGTCAACATCGACGCCGCGGTCGAGGCCGGGCGCCCGACCGGGATCCCGGCCGGCAGCGACATCCGGACCGTGCTGGCGATCAACGGTGAGCTCCAGTTCCCGCAGGCCGGCGGGTACGAGTTGCGAGCCGAACTCGACGGGCAGCTTCGAACCGCCTCGTTCCGGGTGCACGCCCCGTCCCCGCCACCGCCGGTCGGGCCGGCGTCGTTCGTGCTGCCCCCGGAGGGCTAGCCGAGGGCCAGCCGCTACCCGGCGAACCCGGCGGCGGTGAGGAACCGGGCGGCGATCGGCGCCGCCACCTGCCCGCCTATCCCGCCGCGCTCGACCACGACCGCGACCGCCAGGTCGCCTCGGTAACCGATGAACCAGGCGTGGGTCTGCGGCGGGGTCGCCGAGCCGAACTCGGCGGTGCCGGTCTTGCCGGCGGTGCCCGCCGGGAGCCCGGCCTGCGCCGCGGTTCCCCCGGTGACGACCCCGGTCATCAGCGCCCGCAGTTCGGCTACCCGCGCCGGATCGAGTGCGATCGGGCTTACCCCGGGCGGGCTCGCCGGATCGGTGACGAGCAACGGCGGGCGCCAGGTCCCGGACTCCACACCGGCCGCGACGAGCGCCATCGACACCGGGCTGACGAGCACCCGACCCTGCCCGATGGTGTCCGCGGCCACCTCCAGCGGGTCGGCGGGGGCGGGCAGGCCGCCGGTGAAGGCCGGCAGCGGCAGCCGCCAGCCGGCGCCGATGCCGAACGCGGTCGCTGCCGCGGTTAGATCCGCGCCGCCGAGGCGGGCCGAGAGCCCCACGAACGCGGTGTTACAGGAGCGGGCGAAGTCGGTGGCGAACGGCACGGATCCCGCGGTCTCGCCTTCGAAGTTGGTGAAGCGCTTGCCGTCCACGGTGACCTGCGCGGGGCACGCCACCGGCGTTTGCGACGTGACGCCGCGGGACAGCAGCGCGTAGCTGCTGACGACCTTGAACGTGGAGCCCGGGGGGAAGGTGCCGACGAGCGCCAGGTCGAGCGCGCTGTCCCCGGGCCGGTTCGCGATCGCGAGGATCGCGCCGTCCGACGGCCGGACGGCGACCAGCGCCGCCGGCAGCTTCACCCCGGCAAGGGCCTGCTCCGCGGCGGCCTGCAGGTGCAGGTCGAGAGTGCTCGACACCGACTGGCCGGGCGCGCCGGCCACGGTGTCCAGGGTACGCAGCAGGTGACCCGCCGGGTCCTCGACAACCACCGAGCCGGTTGGGGTCCCGGCGAGGCGACTCTGGAAGACCTGCTGGAGTCCGGACAGGCCGATCTGGTCGGTGGCGGTGAAATCCGGCCCGGCGCTTGCCAGCGCCTCGGCGGTGGCCGGGCCGACCCGGCCGAGCACGGCCCGGGCGAAGGTCGGGGTCGGCGCCAGTAGCTCGACCCCGGTCTGGAAGACGACGCCGGGCAGCGGGTGGATAACGGCACGGACCTTCTCGTAGGCGCTGCGCCGCAAGGTGATCACCGGTACGAAAGCGTCCGGTGCCGCCGCCGCGACCGCGGACCGCACCCCGGCCGGGTCTATCCCGAGGGTGGCGACGAGGACCGGGAGGGCCGCGGCGGGATCCGTCCACCGGCTGGGTTCGATCCCAACCGTGACCACCGGGGTGGGCACGAACAGGGGCTGCCCGTGGTCGTCGAGGAAGCTGGCCCGGGTCGGCAGGCTGCGCCGGACCGCCAGCCGGTCGCCGGCCCCCAGACCTGGATAGATGTCGGCGGCCGACCAGGCGACCAGCCAGCTCGAACCGTTCCGGCGCAGCTGGATGCGACCGTTGAAGGTCCAGCGGCCAAGCCCGCCGACCGTGACATCGACCCGGCAGGTGGCCTGCGCGCTCGCCCCGTTCGTCGTGACCGCGGTCACGGTCGCGGCGAGCGCCGCCACGTCGAGGCCGCGCCGGAACCCCGCCAACATGGATCCGGCCGGGCCCGGGCTGTCGGTGAGCCGGGCGGCCGCGGCGTCGTCGCCCCGCGACCACGCGGCCAGGTAGGCCCGCGCGATCCCATCGGGGGCCGGCGTGGCGGAGCAGCCGCCCAGCAGCGCGGCGGTCGCGGCGAGCCCGGCGAGCCCGGCGAGCCCGGCGAGCCCGAAAGCTGACACCCGGTGCGCACCACACCGGTCCGGACGCACCCCGACATCCTGCCCCAGCCGGGCCGGTCGGGAGGACTCCCCCCGGGCCCCGTGGCGAATCAGTCAGCCACGCCCGAGAGGAGCCATCCGGGTCCGGCGGCGACCACGGCGGAAAGCTCGCCGCTGGCCCCGATGACCTACCGCCGACTCGACGGTCGAGGCTGGGCTGGCCCCCGGCTCCGGGGGGGGCCGGCGGCCGGTGCGCGGAGAACGCCGCCGTGCCGACCGCGCTCGTCGCGAAGCTGCGCTTCTGGTTTCGGAGTTTCCGACGGCACCGGCGCGGTTGCCCGGTTCGGGCGCCCGCCGATGTTTCACTTGCCGCCATGAGCCTGTACGAACATGTCGCGCATCCGTGGGTGGCCAAACGCAAGGCTGTCTCGTGCCGGGTTTGATGGAGACGATCAAACCTGGAGGTTCAAGCATGGTGGCACTACGGAAGTACCCGGAGGAGCTTCGGGAGCGGGCGATACGGCTGACGTTGGACGCCCGGAAGGACCCTGCTGCTCGGGCGGGCGCGTGTGCTCGGATCGGTGAGCAGCTCGGGATCAACGCGGAGACGCTGCGGGGCTGGGTCACGCAGGCTGAGATCGACGAGGGCGGCCGGCCTGGGACGACGAGCACGGACAAGGAGAAGCTCGACAAGCTCGAACGGGAGGTCAAGGAACTCCGCCGGACGAACGCGATCCTGCGCTCGGCATCGGCTTTTTTCGCGGCGGAGCTCGACCGCCCCTCTCGCTGATCCTCGACTACGTCGAGCGGCACAAGACCGAGTTCGGAGTCGAGCCGATCTGCACCACGCTGACCGAAGCGGACGTGAAGATCTCTCCGAGCACCTACTACGCAGCCAAGGGCAGGGAGCCGTCCGCGCGGGCCGTTCGCGATGAGGACCTCAAGCCGAAGGTCGCGAAGGTCCACAGGGACAACTACGGCGTCTACGGAATCAGGAAGGTCCACGCCCAGCTCAACCGTGAGGCGGTCCTGGCTGGCACCGACGCGGTCGCCCGTTGCACGACCCAGCGGCTCATGAAGGAGCTTGGTCTGCGAGGGATTTCCCGCGCGAAGGGCCCCCGCACGACCGTGCCCGGCACCGGCCCTGACACGCGGCTGGACCACGTCAAACGGGCCTTCGTCGCCGATTGCCCAGACCGGCTCTGGGTCGCCGACATCACCTACGTCCGGACCTTCGCCGGGTGGGTCTACTGCGCCTTCGTGCTGGACGTGTTCAGCCGGCGGGTCGTCGGCTGGCAGGTCTCGACTTCACTGCGGACCGACCTGGCCCTGGACGCGCTGAACATGGGCCTGTGGACCCGCCAGCACGACGGCCACGACACCAGCGCCCTCGTGCATCACTCAGATCGCGGCGTGCAGTACGTCGCGATCCGCTACACCGAACGCCTCGCTGAGGCCGGCGCCGTCGCGTCCGTTGGAAGCAAGGGCGATTCGTACGACAACGCGATGGCCGAGGCTTTCAACAGCCTGTTCAAGGCCGAACTGGTCCGCAACCGCGGGCCATGGAAGAACATCGGCGACCTCGAGATCGCGGTCGCCGAGTACATCGACTGGTTCAACTTCCGCAGGCTCCACGGGGAGATCGGGCTCGTCCCGCCAGTCGAGTACGAAACCACCCACCGAAGCAACACCCTCACCGGAGCAACCGCTCAGGGTGAGTTGGAAGCCTCCATCAAACCCGGTACTTGACA
>DATLTS010000035.1 GCA_035533475.1 Mycobacteriales bacterium
GCCAGTTGCCGATCGACCGGGCGCCGAGGTGCTTCTTGGTGTACAGGTCGAAGATGACCCGCACCAGCGGCGCCTCGTCCGGGTGGATCTGCAGGTGGCCGGAGGCGTGGCCGATCGTGTAGCCGAAGGGCCTGGAGCCGCTGCGCCATTCGCCACGTGCAGCCTTGCGCTCCATGCCGGCGATGACACGGTCGATGATCGTGGCACGTTCGAATTCAGCGAAGACGCCAAGCATCTGCACCATCATCCGGCCGGCGGCGGTGGTCGTGTCGAACGGCTCGGTGGCCGAACGGAAGGCGACGCCAGCGGCGTCCAGTTGTTCCAGAAGCGTGGCGAGGCCACGCACGGAACGGGCGAACCGGTCGACCCGGTAGACGAGCAGCAGGTCGTCGCGGTGCGCTCGGGCCTCGGTCAGCGCTCGTTGGAGGTCGGGCCGCTCGGTGGCGGCGCCGGAGGCCTGGTCGGTGAAGGTACGCACCAGGGTCCAGTCCGGCTGGGACTCGATGTAGGCGCGCAGTCGTTGCTCCTGGGCTTCCAGCGAGTAGGGCTGGTGGGCTTCGTCGGTGGAGATGCGCCGGTAGATGGCGACACGCATTGGTTCGGCTCCTTGGGTCACAGGCTCGCCGCGGCCGGGTGAACCTGCTTGAGGAGGGCTCGACGGGTCGGCGAAGTCAAGTCGGCCAGCGGACTGGCCAGGCGCCCGCCCCGCCAGGCTGCGTGTGGTACCGGCGGATCGTGTCGAGCTGGAGCGCTTGCCGGCAGGGATCGGTCAGCTGTCCTGGTCGGGCTCTTCCCCCGCGGTTGGCCGGAACAGGGGGGCAAGAAGCTCGGCCAGGGCGGCGAGGGCGCGCTGCTCATCCTCCGGTGGCAGCGGCACGAACTGGGGCGGGTGGACGACGAGTGGCCCCCGCGGTTGCCGGTAGCTCCGCCGCCGAGCCGGAGGATCGCCATTGTGGCGGTCGCTCCATTGGACTAGTCAGTGACCCCCGTCGTCGAGGGTGTGACCGTCGTCCCGGTTTGAGCGACTTTGATCACTTCGCCGCGTTGGGTGGCGGGCCACCGAGGTCAGGTGGGCGCGCAGCCGGGCCGGGTCGGGGATCACGATGCGGCGATGGTCCCCGCCGAGGAGGCCCTCGTGCCTCAGGTCGGTCAGGGCCCGGGCCACCGTCTCGCGCACCGCACCGCACCGCCGGCGTCGGCAAGCTGCTGGTTAGTGATCTCGCAGACTGCACCCTCATTGTCACCCGGGCGGAGAACGGCCAGGGTGAGCAGGTGGCGAAGCACCCGCTCCCCCACCGAGCCGAAGGCGGCCAGGGTCGTCTCGTGGAGAATGTCGTCGAGGTGCCGTGCGAGCTGCTCGGCCACGGCCACGCCGAGGGTGGGCTGGGTACCTCGGAGCTCTTCCAGCCGGCTCCTCGACAGCCGGAGCAGCCGGACGTCGGTGACGGTCTGGAGGTCGAGGGGAAAGCGACGGCCGGCCAGGCGGTCCAGACCGACCATGTCGCCCGAGCGCAGGTAGGAGACGGCGAACCGGCGTCCGTCGTAGCTGGCGATGGACACCCGCAGCAGCCCGGCCACAACCAGCCCCAGCGGCGGGTCGTACAAGAAGCGCCCGGCGGGCAACTCCGAGCGGACCGCACCCTCGAGGACGGCGTCCCGAAGCGCCGGTGCCAGCCGCGCCAGAACACTGCGCTCGGCGGCCCGGCGGACCTCGGCCGCATCAAAGGGATCCGCGTCGCTCGACACCCTGGGTGATCACTCCGCTACTCGCTGAGGAGGCCGTCGCCCAAGTCTCGTCCCCGCCAGGCGACCCCGCCCGCCGGTCAGCCCAAGCGACGGCAACGCGGCGACCGGGTCGCTGATCTCGAGCTCCCCGAAGCGGCGCAGCGCGCCGACCCGCTCGCCCATCACGGCGACCAGCCGCTTGCCGGTCGGGGCTCCGAGCACCGCCCAGCAAAACCGCAGCGCCACAACGACTTCCGGACGCGTAGCGCGCTGGCCGCGGCCGGCGCGCTACGGACCACCTTCGGCCGCAACGCGGCAGCCAACGCCCTACGGGCATGGTTGCGATGCCAGCCCCGTGGTGGCGCATAACTCGTCGAGGCTCTTGCCCTTGTCGGCCCTTGCTCGCCCGCTTATACCGGGTCGCGATCGTCTTCGTCACCGGCCTGATCAGGCCCTACCGGCAACCGGACCCGGAGCCTGGGAGGCGCGCTCTACGCGCATTTCTCGATGAGTCAACGACCCCACCTACGCGCGCATTTTTGATGAGTCAACGCGACCCGTTGACCTTGAACCTGGTTCGTGGCTAGCATGCGCTTTGCGGTGATTTGACCTGCTGTCACCGGCTTCCGGGGGGGTTTCGAATGCCGGCACGGAAGCTCGACAAGGAGCGGGACGGCGATCGTCTTGGCATCTGGTGGACCCGCCGGCGGGTCATCGCGGGGGTCGTCGCGATGCTGTTGGCCGGCTTGTCCCTTCCCGCGTCGGCGGGGTCGGGCACCAGTCTCACGTGGACCGAGACCGGTTCGCTGAACCAGGCCAGGTGGCTCGCCACCGCGACCCTGCTCCAGTCGGGCGACGTCCTGCTGGTGGGTGGGACCGACGGCAACAAGTCACTGGCGGGGGCCGAGCTGTACGACCCGCAGACCGGTCAGTGGACGCCGACCGGGTCGTTGGCGTTGGACCGGCTGGATCATGTCGCGGCCCTGCTCCCCGATGGCGACGTCTTGGTGGCGGGGGGCACGAGCCTGTCGCTCGGCTCCCGCTCGTTCAGCACCGAGATCTACTCGCCGACCACCGGGACCTGGCACACTGGGCCGGACATGAACTACCCGCACTCCGCCGCCGCGGTCGCGACGCTGCCCGACGGTCGGGTGCTGGTCGCGGGCGGCGCCACCAGCGACGTGCCGCGGGTGCCGGGCGTCGAGGAAATGGACGCCTCTCCGACGGCAGGCGGGCCGTCGGAGTTGTACGACCCCACGACCAACACCTGGCAGGTAACGGGACGGATGCTCCAGTCGGACCAGTGGCTGCAATCCGTGGTGCTCCCGGACGGCCGGGTCCTCGTCGGCTGCGGAAACGACCCGGGCGACTTCGAGATCTACAACCCGGGCGCGGATCCGACGACGGGATTGACGGGGTTGTGGCAGCTGACCGCGCTGGATCCCCACCTGCGCACGCACTGCGCGATGAGCCTCCTGCCCGACGGCCGAGTCCTGGTCGTCGGCGGCGACAACCACACCTACGTGCCGTCCGTGCCCCAGGAATTTTCCTGGTCCCCCTCCGGCACCATCACTATCGGCGGCGGCAACGTCTCGACCGTCGGCGGGGAGGTCCTCGCGAGCATCTACGACCCGGTCGCGAACACCTGGACGGACACGGCCCCGCTGCCCGCGCCCCGGGTGGCACCGCTTTCGGTGCGTCTCGCCGACGGCAGGGTACTCGTCCTCGGCGGTACACAAGGGCAAGACTTAACGAGCACAGAGGTCTACACCCCGTCGACGGGCACGTGGACGTCGGGCGGTTCGCTTCTGGTCGGTCGTAACGACCCGATCGCAACCCTGCTGACCAGTGGACAGGTTCTGGTCACCGGTGGTGGCCTGCCCAGCTCGAACCTGGTTGGCACCCCACTCGCCGAATCCGAGATCGGCACCCCGTAGCCGCCCGACCAGTGTCCGCACCAGCGCGGCGGCGACGACCGACGGCAAGGCTCTGCAACTATCGATCGGGTAAGCGTCGTCACGGGGGGCGCGCGCCACACATCCGGTAGTCGAGAGCACGATGGTTGCAGTCGCGTCATTAGCGCCACGGGGACGTGGTCTTGGTGGGTTGATTGTGGCGTGGGCAAGCGTGCCCAGCGCGCACCGAATCCGCAGGCCACCTTTGGACCCTGGAGAGTGCGCGATGTCGTCAGGTTGCTAGTTCGTTAGCTTCCGACCGCCCTGGGCATCACGTCGACGAAGTGGCACAGGGTCGGCAGCGGGATCGGCCTTGCTGCGCGACTCGTACGGCCCTGCGGACTAGGCCTCCGCCCGCCGGTGCGACATTCGGGCAACTCTTTCGGGCACGCCGGCCCACGCGTCCCGAACACAGCGGGCTGATTCGCTTCAGGCGAGTGGCGGAAGCCAAGTGAATCAGATAATCTGATCCAATGCGCGAGGTGACGGCCACCGAGGCCGCCCGACGATTCTCCGCCCTGCTGACGGCGGTGGAAAAGGGCGGCGAGACCTTTCTGGTTACCCGCGGGGGGCGGGTCATCGCGCGGATCGAGCCGGCCGCGGGCACGTCCGGCGCGGCCGTCAAGGCACTACTGCGCCACTACCCGAAAGACGACGCCTGGTCTCGCGAGTTGAGCGATGTGCGCGGCCTGTTGAGCACGCAGGAGCGACCGTGGCCCGACTGATCCTCGACAGCACGGTGATCATCGCGGCCGAGCGCAGCGTCAAGGTGCTCAATCAGCTCATCTCCGACGACGACGACGTGGCCATCGCGGCCGTCACGGCCGCCGAAATGCTGGTTGGCGTCGAACTTGCCGACGATGCGCGCCGCGCCAGCCGCACCGCGTTCGTCCGCAGCGTTCTGAACACGATCCCGGTCGAGGAATACGACCTGGACGTGGCCCGCGCGCACGCGCCACTGCTCGCGCACACGCGCCGAACCGGGCGTCCTCGCGGGGCCCACGACTTGATCATCGCGGCCACTGCCATCGCGCGGGAGCGCATCGTGGTCAGCGCCGACGTGACAGCGTTTCACGACCTGCCAGGCGTCGCCTTCCGCGCCTCCTGAAGCTTAGGCGCGACTCTGTTCGTCTCACAGCCCAATTCCCGCCGATCAGACCCGGCGCACCCCAAGCCGTGGTACCCGGCCAGCCGGTCGGCGTCCTCCGGTACCAGACGCCCGAGGGTTGGCGCTGTATGGCAGTCACGAACAGGGACGACGAGCGTGGCATGCTCGACGGTCGGCTGTCCGATCCCCGCTGGTCAGAGACCAAAGCGATGCAGACCATGCTTAGCCTCCGGACCAGTGGTGGCCGCCTGGGGCCGGACTTGATCTAGCAGCCGCTACCCCACCTGACCGGCTCGCTGCGGTCACGACGACTGGACGTCAGTTGTGAGCAAGCATCCGTATGACCTGCTCGTGGTCGGCTCCGGTGGCGCGGCGATGAGTGCGGCGATCACCGCCCGGCAGGCTGGCAGGACTGTGCTGCTCGTCGAGGCCAAGACGCTCGGTGGGACCTGCGTGAATGCCGGCTGCGTCCCGAGCAAGGCGCTGTTGCGCTTCGCCGCCCACCGCGCCGAAGCTGCCGCCAACCCGTTTGTCGGCGCACCGACCTCCGCCGGGCCCGTCGAGCTGGGCGCGCTGATCGGGCAGAAAGACGAACTCGTCGGCCGCCTCCGCTCCGGCAAGTACGCCGCGGTCGCCGACGCCTACGGCTTCGAGGTCCGGCCCGCCGCCGCCGCATTCGCCGACGACGGCACGTTGGCCATCGACGGCCGGCCCCTGGAAGCCACCAACTACCTGCTCGCAGCCGGCGCTGAGCCGGCCCGCCCGGACCTGCCCGGTTTGGACCGGGTCGACTACCTCACCTCCACCACCGCGATGGAACTCCTGGAGCTACCGGATTCGCTGGTAGTGATCGGCGGCGGCTACGTCGGGATGGAGCAGGCACAGCTGTTCGCCGGCCTGGGGGTGCGGGTCACGCTGGTGGGCAGGCTGGCGCCCAACGCGGAGCCCGAACTTCGTGAGGTGATGCGCACCGCGTTCGGACGGGAAGGCATCCGGGTCGTGGAGCACCGCGCCCTCGCGGTCGAAGCGGCCGGCAACGGGGATGGCGCCGCCAGCCAGGTCACCGTAGTCACCGATACCGGGCTGCGCGTGGCCGCCGGCCGACTGCTCCTGGCCGCCGGGCGCACGCCGCGCACCGCAGGGCTGAACCTGCCGGCTGCCGGAGTCAAGACCGACCAGCGGGGTTTCATTGTCGTCGATGCCCAGCAGCGCACCACGAACCCACGGGTGTTCGCCGCCGGAGACGTCACCGGCGGTCCCCAATACGTCTACGTCGCCGCTGCACAGGGTCGGGTCGCCGCCTTGAACGCCTTCGGCGCAAGTGATGCCGTGGACTACGCCGGGCTCCCCGCGGTGATGTTCACCCGGCCGCAGCTGGCCTCCGCCGGACTGAGCGAAGAGCAGGCTCTAGCCGCCGGGTACGACTGCGAGTGCCGAACCCTGTCGTTGGCCGACGTGCCCCGCGCCCTGGTCAACTTCGACACTCTTGGCGCGGTCAAGCTCATCGCGGACGGCGCTTCCGGCCGCCTGCTGGGGGTGCATGCGGCCGCCGAAGGCGCCGGCGAACTGATGCTCGCTGCCACCTACGCGATCCGAGCCCGGATGACAGTGCGCGACATGGCGGATACCTGGGCGCCGTACCTGACCATGGCCGAGAGCCTCCGCCTGGCCGCGAAACTGTTCGCGCCCGGCGAACGACTCCCCACCTCCTGCTGCGCCTGACCCGTTTCGGCCCGAGAACCTCGGGCGTGATCGGCGCCCTGGGCAGGCCGATGAACCGCGCCGCGCGACGGCGTCCCCGAACGGGCTCAACGGCCGAGCCCGGCGCCGCCGTGGCGCAGCGGATGCGGAACATGAAGGCGCAACGGCACGGTAACCCGAATGTTCTCTTGCCTGCGACCGGCTAGGGCCGTTGATTCCCGCACCAGCGTCGAGGAGGGACTATCCCATGACCCCTGAGGTACGGCACCATCGTCGGCTGAACGGGTGGCGCATGGCAGCGACCGTAGGCGCGGTCGCGGCGCTTGTGGCTGCCTCGATCGCGGCCACCGGAGCGACTTTCGCCGCGGCCGCAACAGGCTCGGTGTCCCCTCGCGCGACCGGGGAACTGGACTGCAACGGGTACTCGACGATCCAGACCTCCGTGCGCCCCGGATTCGTCTGCGCCGACCTGCACGGCGCGAACGGGGGCCGCTTCTACGACAACGGCTGGTACATCGGCCACGAAGAGCCGACCATCCAGTTTCTGTCTACCGCACCCGGCACCGGCGACAACGTGACCTGGCGCCAGCAATTGCCCCTGGAGCCCACGGTCGCGCCGACCGACAACAGCCCAGCCAATCCGGTAACTCACAGTTTCGAGCTCACCGTCGCCCCGTGGTTCTCGATGATGATGTGCGACCCGAACTCCTACCTGGAAACCCCGTGCAATCCGCAGAGCGATACCAACGCCACGTCGTACGGCGGCGAGGGCGGCGGCAGTGCCTTCATGGAGATGCAGTTCTACCCGCCCGGCTCGCCGCCGTTCATCAACGCGATCAGCTGTGACGACACGCACTGGTGTGCGGCCTTGACCATCGACAGCCTCGAGGCCACGAACAACTTCGCCTATATCAACCCGGCCTGCACAGAGCCGGTGAACTTCGGGTTCATCGAACGGGACACGGCGGCGAACAACGACAACCCGGCACCGAGCGGGCCGCCCAGCCCGCAGCTGGCGGATGCCTCGACGTTCATTCCGGACGGCGGAACGCTGCTGATGAATCCGAACGATCAACTGAGCGTGCACATGTACGACGCACAGGTTCCGGGCGAACGCAGCGGAACGAACGCCTTCAAGGTGGTGGTCGACGACCTGACGACCGGGCAGACCGGTTCCATGCAGGCCTCCGCGGCAAACGGATTCATGAACACCAACTACGTGACCTGTGCCGGTACCGCTTTCAACTTCCAGCCGGAGTTCAACACCGCCTCGTCGGCGAACATCAGCCCATGGGCGGCGCTGCAGGCCAACATCAACACCGAGTTCGAGACCGGGCACTTCACGCCCTGCTCGTCGATCTACCGGACCGCCGGCGGTAGCGGGACCAAGGAGGAATGCATGGGCGCCTACGAAACGGCGGCCGGCCCGGACAACTCAAACCCCGAGAACAACAGCAAGTACATCGGCGCGCATTACGTTTCCAGCGGCAACGACGGATTCTGCGCCGTTAACGGGCAGACGTTCCCCGGTCTCGGAGTGGGCGGTGCCACGAGTGACCCGGTGACGGTGACCGGCTGCGACGACTTCTACAACGGGGGGGACCTCGACTACGACGGGACGCCGTACTACCCGGACTGGCCGAGCGGCACTTCCGCGACTTCCTTCCCGTCGACCATGATTCAGCAGCAGCCCGTCTCGGGTAGCTCCACCTATTCGCAACTGAGGGTCGAGACCGACCTGGCCGCAACCGAGTACACCTGCAACACCGCCAGCTACCCGGGGCTTACCGGTTGCACCGCGCCCCCACCGGGGCCGGGGAACTTCTACCCTTACTGGTCGCAGAACACGCTGAACTCGACGTGTGTCTTCGAGTTCGGTCAGGTGCCGGGCAACACGTTTAGCCAGGCTGGCGCTGCTCCCGATAGCCAGTACGGCACGCCAAGCAGCCGCTACTTCGGGAACCTCGCCGGTCCGGTGCAGTCGAATCCCTGTGCGGTCAGCGGAGGCGGCGGAGGCGGCGGCAAGAAGCACTGACCCGGCGGGCCGCCAGACCTGAGCCGGAGGCAACGAGCGCTCCCGGCTCCGCCCTGGCGCTGAGGGCTGTGCGGCCGGTAGTACGTACATGCGTACAATCGCGTCCGTGCTTGATGCTTGGCGAGGCGAATGGACGCGCAGTCCGGTGCCCGTGTTGGACCGCGCCAGTCCGATGCCGCTGTGGGCCCAGCTTCGTGACGGGCTCGCCCGCCGGCTGGACGCCGACGAGTTCGCCGCGGCCTTCCCGAGCGAGGCGGAGCTGGCCCGTGTGTATGGAGTGTCCCGCCAGACGGTGCGGCAGGCGCTCCAGGACCTTCGCGCCCGGGGCCGGGTGGTGGCCGAACGCGGCCGGGGGAGCCGCGTGGTCGGTGGCGGCCAGATCGATCAGCCGTTAGGTGCCCTGTACAGCCTGTTTCGAGCCGTGGAGACCGCCGGCCATCGATCGCGCAGCCTGGTACGAGTGCTGGAGGAGCGTCGCGACCCGGTTGCGGCCGCTCATCTGGGCGTGGGCAAGGCCTCCCCTCTGGTCTTCCTCGAGCGGCTCCGGCTGGCCGACGGCGAACCGCTCGCCTTCGACCGGTTGTGGATGCCGGCCCAACTCGCCGCTCCCTTGTTGGAGGCTGATTTCACCCACGCCGCGTTCTACGACGAGTTGGCTAGCCACTGCGGTCTGCGCGTGCAGCAGGGTGGCGAGCGGATCTATGCGGAGGTGCCGACGGTGGCCCAGCGCCGTCTGCTCAGCATCGGGCCCCGGATCGCGGTATTCCGGATCGAGCGGCTGGCCACCTGGCGCAGCCAGCCCGCGGAGTGGCGGATCACCCACGTCCGTGGTGACCGGTTCAGCCTGTCCGCGGAGTGGTCTCCGGAACACGAGTACAGCATGCATGCCGCTCCCGGCGCGATCAGGAGCGCCGGATGACCAGCGGCCGGGACGAACCGTCGGGCGCCGGCAGCCCCGCTGGACCACCCGAGTCCGCCATCCCGAGTGCGCCCGCATCCCGCCACGTGCGATTTGTCGAACTGCTCGCCGGGATCATCGTGTTCGGCGCGGCCGGGCTAGGCTTCGCGGCGCTCGGCGGCGCCGTTGGCTTGCTGTTGGTCGTGTTCACCGAGGCAGCGGCTCTCGCGCTGCTTTCTCGGTGGTCGGTGTGGGAGTAGATCCCCTGGGGTCGGAGTCGCGACATCGTCTTTGGAGCCGGCTACTCGTCGAGCCGGCCCGGCCCGCGTGCATCCGAACCTGGCCGAACGCCCACTGGCTGGTAGTCGGCACTGTCTGTGTCGGCGCTGTGATGGGTCAGCTCGACGCAAGCATCGTCAGCTTGGCCCTCCCGACCCTGCAGGAGGCATTTCACGCGTCGCTGGACCAGGTGGAGTGGGTGGCGCTCGCATATCTCCTGGTCCTGGCCGCGACCGTGGTCGCGGTCGGGCGGCTCGCCGACATGGTCGGCCGGAAGCTGCTCTACATCTACGGCTTCGTCGTGTTCACCGTTGCGTCGGTGGCCTGCGGATTGGCTCCGAACCTCCCAACGCTGGATGTGTTCCGTGCGGTGCAGGCGCTCGGCGCGGCGATGTTGCAGGCGAATTCGGTTGCGCTGATCGTGACCGCCCTGCCGCCGGGCAAGCTGGGCCGAGGGATCGGGGTCCAGGGCGCCGCACAAGCGGTCGGGCTGGCCCTGGGACCCACCGTCGGCGGGGCGCTGATCGGGATCGGAGGCTGGCGGCTGATCTTCCTCGTGAATGTCCCGGCCGGCCTGATCGGGATCCTGCTCGGCTGGTTCCTCCTGCCCCGGAGTCGAGGTCTGGCCCCGCGGGTTCGGTTCGACTGGACTGGCCTTGCCCTGTTCGCCCCGGCTATAGGTGCACTGTTGGCCGCGCTCTCATTGGGTAGCCGCGGAAGCTTTACCTCTCCGGCAGCGCTCGGCTTGGCCACCACCGCGGTTGGTTGCTCGGTTGCCTTCGTCCGCTGGGAGCGCCGGGCAACCGCACCCATGATCGACTTCGAGTTGTTTCGTCGGATGCCTTTCGCCGCGGGGATCGCTTCCGGGCTGCTCTCGTACCTGGTGCTGTTCGGGGTGCTCTTCATCACCCCGTTCTTCATCGAGTCCGTGCTGCATGCGAGCCCCACGCGCACCGGCCTCGAGCTAGCCGTCCTCCCCGTGGCGCTCGGGGCGTCGGCCCTGTCAACCGGCCGGCTCAGCGACCGGCTCGGCGCCCGGATCCCGACGGTCGTCGGGATGACGCTGACCGCGGTTGGGCTAGCGCTGGCCGCCCTGGTCCATACCGGGACCGTGGTTCTGCTCAGCGAGCTGGCGGTCGTCGGCGTCGGCCTCGGCGCGTTCACCCCAGCCAACAATGCCGCCATCATGGCCAGCGCCGCGCGCCACCAGGCTGGCGTGGCCGGTGGGGTGCTCAACATGACCCGCGGTGTGGGGACCGCGCTTGGGGTCGCGGTTAGCGGACTGGTGTTCGGGCTAGTCGCCGGGCACCGCTCCGGGCTAGGGCCCGCCGGATCGACCGGCCGCGGGTTCAGCGCCGCCCTGCTCGTCCTGGTAGGCCTCTCGATGGGAGCGGCACTGATCGCGGCCCTGCCGTCGCGCGCTCGGCCCCGGCAGCGGGCGATGGCTCGGGTCGCGTGACCGCGCCGGAGCGGCTGCCGGAGGTCCGGGGCCACCCGAGGGGCGCCGAGCCGGTGAGGCAGCCCCGAAGCCGCCGCGTTGCCAGACGATGGCCGGTCCGGCTGGCGCCCGAGGCAGTCCTCCTGGTCGCCGCCTACGCGGCCTACACCGTGATCCGCGACTCGGTCCAGGGGTCCGCCCCGGTGGCAGTCGCCCGCGGACGGGCCATTCTGCATCTCGAAGCGGTCCTCCACCTCGATCCTGAACACGCGTTCAACAACTACCTATCCGCGCACCCGGTGATTGCCCAGATCGCCGACTACTACTACGCGACCGGGCATTTCCTGATCACGATCGCCGTGCTGGTGGCGGCTTACTCACGAGCTCCGCATATCGCGCGCCGCTATGCGGCCGCATGGTTCGCCATGAACCTGATCGGCTTGCTCGGCTTCTGGCTATACGCGTTGGCGCCGCCACGGCTGCTTCCCCACGCGGACTTCGTCGACACGGTCCTGAGATTCGGCACGTGGGGGGGCTGGGGCCAACACTCGGTCGCCGCCGTGTCGAATCAATACGCGGCGATGCCGTCCCTGCACACCGGTTGGGCTGTCTGGTGCGCCGTGACCATCTGGGCGCTCACCCGGGCGCGGTGGCTCCGAGTGCTCGCCGCCGCCTACCCGGTTCTCACCGTCGTCGTGGTGCTCGGCACCGCCAATCACTACCTCCTCGACACCATCGCCGGAGCGGCCACCACCGCCGCCGGTTTCGGTGTCGCACAGGCGGGTGTGTGGCTGCAGGCCCGATTTGCAGGGACCCCGAAACTCCCGGCGACTGGCGGACGGGGCGCACCAACGCCGCCCTCCCTTCCATGAGCCGCGGCAAGGCGGCAGCGGGGCTGGGTCTGCGGCCCAGTGGGTCAAGCCACGGGGGTGCCGAACCGTCCAAAGTGGTGCTCGGCTCGCCGTCCCCGGCAACGCGATAGCGGGTGTCGAGGTCGGCTTATCCCTCCATCGTCACGCCGGCGGATTCGAGGGGCGGCGGTCCCGGTCCCGGCGGAGCACAGCCGTGGGAGGGATCGCCGAGCCGTTGATGCCGGAGCCGTCCAGCCGGGCCTCGTCTGCGCCGGTAATAACGAGCCAGCCGGTCGGGACCGGGTCGCACTGCTCAAGGGGCCAACACGGATGTCGCGCCAGGTAGGCGTGCCGGCGACGGATCACCACCGGGTAGGCGAATCGGTCCAGGAAAGGAGTGTGGAACCACAGTCTTAGCCACCAGGGCGCGGCGGACAGATCCAGGACAGCCCGTAGCCGCGGGGAAGAACGTTCCAGCCATCGATCTTCATAACGGCATCATGCGCCCCCGGCGCGCTCGGGTCGACGCGAATTCCGGGCTCCGTCGCGGCCGGGTACCGACTCGACCCTTCGCTGCCAGCGCCTACAGTGCGGCGACTGGAGGTGCTCCCAATGATCGGACGTCGGGGCCTGCGGTGGCTGGCGCTAGCCGGAGTCATGCCAATTGCGCTGGCCACCGGTGGGCCTGCGGTCTCGGCGACGGCACCGAGCCACGGGGCTGCATTTCTGGCGGGTGCCGCGGTCACGGACTTCACCCCGCCGCTCGCTGGGCAGATCGACCCCGCGGACTGCGCAGCAGGCACGGCGCTGGCCTCGGTCTACAGCGGCCCGCGCCAGTTCGCCTTCGAAGAGCCCTACGTCGATCAGTCGCACGTTGGCCACTACGTCCTCGGTGACCCCTACCTGGACTGCAACCACAACGGCCGCTGGGACGGAGACCTACTCGGCGGGGGCGGTAGCACACCGCGGTTCTACGACCACGTTGCGGACCCAGTAACGGCGCGCGCCCTCGTGGTGAGCAACGGCAGGCAGGAGATCGCGGTAGAGGTAGTAGATCAAGAGGGATTGTTCAACGTCTACCAGGCGCGCATCCGGGCGGAGGTGGCCGCGGATGGCTACCACCTGGATGGCATCTTCATCTCCGCCACGCATGACGAGTCCGCGCCGGACAGCCTCGGGTTGGGCGGGGTGAACAGCGCCACGTCGGGAACGAACGACTATTTCGTGGATTACCTCGTACACCAGTCCGCATTGGCCATCGAACACGCCGCGGCGCACCTGGTGCCGGCTCATCTGAAATTCGCGGAGGCGCTCGAACCGGCCGACCTGCGGCAGTGCTGGTCGTCTTACCCGTTTGTCGACGACCAACTGATGCCGACCGTGCAGGCGGTGGCGAACAGCGGATCGGTGATCGCCACACTGGCCGACGTCAGCCAGCACGCCGAGACCCTTGGCTTCAACCCCAACCCGGTGCAGGCGGACTGGGTGAGTGCGGACTGGCCGCATTTCTTCCGGGCCGAGCTGCAAGCCCGATTCGGTGGCGTCGGCATCGAGATGGCCGGATCGGTCGGCAGCAACGAGACACCTGCCGTGTTCTCCGGTCCGATCTCCCGCGTTCCGCAGAAGTACTTCTCCGCGGACCACCCGGCCGGATGCCGCACGCTGTTCGCCGCCAATGGCGCCATGGTCCCGCTTGGCTATCAGGAGGAGACAGCGACCCTGGGTCGCCAACTCGCCGACGCCGTAGCGGGTGCGATCGCCGACTCGGGAACGTGGTCGGCTACCAACCGGATCTGGGGCGCTCGGACGACGATCTGCGTGCCGCTGGCCAACTTTCTTTTCTCGGCGGCCGCCGCGGCCGGGGTCTTCGCCGAACGCCCCGGCTACACCCCCGGCTGCGCGGCGCAGGTCCCGACGCTACCGAACGGCTCCTCCGCCGGGACATCGGTCCTGAGCGAGGTGGCGGCTTTCCGAATCGGCGACGGGGAATTCGTCTCGATACCGGGGGAGGTCTTCCCCTTCACCTTCTTGCGCAGCTTCCTCCAAGCCCCGGACATGTCCTATCCGCAGTTCCCCCTGCCGCCGTGGCTGATCCCGCACATGCACACGCCTTACCGGTTCGTCGATGGGCTCGCCGAGGACATGATCGGCTACATCTTCCCGCGCGGGAACGGGGTGGGCGTTCCCGGTGAGTACCCGGTGACCAACCCGCAGGCCAGCGGCACGGATCGGTTCGACTGCGGTCACTCCGACGACTCAGAGTCCGCGAGCTCGCAGGCCGGCGACATCATCGGGGCTGCGCTGGTCAGCGTCCTGGACGCCGAAGGCGGTCCCGCGGAAGACATCCAGCCGGGACGTTACGTGCTGCCCGATGGGCTGATTTCTCCAGACCCGCTCGGCACCCCGGGTTCGGTCAAGTGCTCGCTCGACACGCTGTTCCACCCGGACGGGCCGGCGGTTGCGGTCTGGCTGCCCGGAGGCGTCATCGTGCGACCGGCCGCCTGGTTGTCGTTATCCGGCCGCCCGCAGCTCCGTGCGGACCGGAACACGCGCGGGTGGATCGGGGCCGCCGGGACCCACCACTGGCTGGATGTCTTCGGAGCCCTCCGATCCCCGACCCGGGTGTCCCTTGCCGGGGCCGCGGGCCCCGGCAAGGTTCGGGGCGGTGCGGGAACCCTGGCGTTGACCGGCTCGACGGGCCGACTGGGGCTGGCGGGCCTGGTGCTCCTGTCGATCGGTCTCGCGCTGGGCTTACGTGGGCGCCGCCAAAACTGATCCCCGGCTCCGGAGATCGGGACCATCGTCGCCGGGGGGGCGGCCGGATGAGAACGGCCGGTCAGGGCGAGACCGACGTGCTGACCTCACCCGCCGGTTCCCGCAACGGTGGCGCGTCCAGCCCACAGTGGTAGCCGACGCCCGGTCCGTCGAGCCGCCGGGCGGGGTTACGAATGGTCACCGCCGCGATGGCTCCACCGACGGCGCAGACCACCGCGCCGATCAGGCAGGCGGTCCGGAATCCGGGTGCGAACACGGCCGGATGCAGGTACGCCGAGCCACTGAGGCCGGATGCCGCCGGCAACACCGCGACTGCGATCAGTCCGGCGGTCCGGGCAACGTCGTTGTTGACGGCCGATGCCATTCCGGCCCGTTGCACCGGCGCGCTCGCGAGCGCGGTCGCGGTGAGTGGGGCAACCGTCACCGACAGGCCAAGCCCGAAGACCAGTACCGCGGGCAGCACCTCTGGTAGGTATCCGCCCGAGGCGGTGATCCGGGAGAAGAGGGCGAGCCCCGCGGCCACGACGAGTGGTCCCACGCTCATCTGAAGCCGGGGGCCGATCCGGCTCGCCAGCGCCCCGGAGCGAGCGGATAGCACCAGCATGCAGGCCGTGACCGGAAGCAGGGAGGCGCCGGCCCGCAGCGGGCTGTAGCCGGCTACCTGCTGGAGTTCGACAGGAAGCAGGAACAGGGTGCCGCCGAGCGCCCCGTACACCGCGAAGGTCACCAAGTTCGTTGCGGTGAACTGCCTCGATCGGAACAGTCCGAGCGAAAGCAACGGGTTGGTGGCGAGGCGCTGCCGGACCACGAATCCGACCAGCAGCCCGACCCCACCGACCAGGCCGCCCACTACCGTGGCCGCCGTCCAGCCGGCGCTGGGGCCGTCGATCAGGCCGGCGCAAAGGGCGCCGAGGCCCAGCGTGGCCAGGGCCGCACCGGTGCCGTCGATCCGTCCGCTCGCGGCTTCATCCCGGCTCTCGGGGACGTACCGACGTGAGATGACGACGACCGCAACCGCGAGTGGCAGGTTGATGAAGAAGATCAGCCGCCACGACACCGCAGAGATGAGCCAGCCACCGACGAAGGGGCCCAGCGCCGTCGCTAGACCCCCGAGACCCGACCACGCGCCGATCGCGCGAGCCCGGTCGGCGGGCCGGAAAGACGCCTCGAGCAGGGACAGGCTGCCGGGGGTGAGCAGGGCTCCGCCAACCCCCTGGAGCGCGCGGGCGGCGATCAGCGTCGGCGCGTTCGGAGCCAGAGCGCAGAGCAGGGAGGCGCCGGCGAACCAAGTGACTCCCAGCAGGAAGACCCGGCGCCGACCGTAGCGGTCACCGAGCGCGCCGGCGAGCAGGAGCAGGCCGGCGACCGTCAGCGTGTACGCGGTCACCACCCATTGCAAGCTCCCCAGGCCGACCCGGAAATCGCGTCCGACGCTGGGCAATGCGATCCCGACCACGGTGGCGTCGATCGCCGCGATGCCCGAGCCGAGTACGGTCGCCACCAACACCCACCGGCCGCGGGCGCTGTGGTAGACGAGCCCCTGGCCGGGGAGGCCGTCGCCGATTGTTGTGGCCATCGCCCCCACTCGCGGTCGATCCCGACGCCGGGCACCGGCCCGTATCGTGTCAGGACGCGGCCGACGGCCAGGCGTGGCAGGCGACGAGAAGCGCCCTGTGGACGGTGGCTTCCCGCGGATCCGGTGGAGGCCTACCGTGGCCGGCGTGGCACCCGACCCGCTCGACGACCTCGCCGTCATGCTGCGGCCGATCCCGGTTTCCGGGCCGGGCGTGTGCCGGACCTGCCGGGGTCCGATCCTGGCCGGGTTCGCCACCTGCTTCAGCTGCGCCGGTCACGTCCGGGTACTGGAAGCCGTGGCCGATGCCGTCGTCCCGGTGTCGCTCGCGGTGAAGGGCGGTGGCTTTGCGCAGGCCCTGTGGCGCTACAAGTATCCCGACGCCGAAGGCCGGGACAGCCGGCAAATCCTCCGCCGGGTGCTCGCCGGCTTTCTGGACCGCCACGAGCCGTGCGTCGCCGGCGCCGCAGGCTTGGCGGAACTCGAGCAGGTGACCGTGGTGCCGTCGGCCCGGCGGACGGGGATCCACCCGCTGGCCGAGCTGGTGGCCACCCTGCCGCGGCTGCGCTCGCGGCTCTGCGGCTTCCGAGGCGCCGGGCGGGCCGGGCCAGCGGGTGTCCTGCTGCTCGACGACACGTGGACCACCGGCTGGCACGCCCAGCGGGCGGCGGAATGGCTCAAGCTTGCCGGCGTCGGCCGGATCGTCATCCTCGTGCTGGGCCGGCACGTCGCCGCCGGCGGCGAGCTCGGGGATCGAGCCCGGTCCGATGCCGGGTTCCGCTGGGACGCATGCGCCGTTCACCGCGCCGGACCGGGCGGGCGCGGCTACTGCTGGTAGCCCTCGACCTGGCTGACCGGCTGTTCGCGTGCTGAGCCGGGGTCCTCGCCAGCCTCCCGCAACGCGCGGCGGCGGCGGAGCAGGTCCCAGAGTTGGTCGAGGTGCTCTTCGAGGTGGCCGAGCCGGCTGCGTTCCGCCGAGCCGAGGCCGTGGCCGCCCGCTCGCAGGCTGTGCTCCTCGGCTATCAGCGCGTCGATCCGCGCGACGATCTCCTGGTCCTCCACGGCGGCCTCCGCATCGACTTCTCACGCCATCCTTACCCGCCACGGCGAACCGGATGCGGTCAGGGCAGCAACTTTCCCGGATTCATGATCCCGGCCGGATCGACCCGCTGCTTGACCGCGCGGAGGATCTCCAGACCCAGGACGCCGTCCTCGGCCTCCAGCCACTCGGTGTGCGCCGTTCCGATCGCGTGATGGTGGGTGATCGTCCCACCAGCCGCGACGATGGCATCGCCGGCGGCGCGCTTCGCCGGCTCCCACTGGGCAGCTTCGCTGCCTTGCCTGGCCGCTGCGAGAACCGTGAAGTACAGCGAGGCGCCGGTGGGGTAGACGTGCGAGACGTGGCATCCGACGAGGACCCGGGGGCCGAGCGACGCCCGCAGGGCGGCGACTACGCCGGCGTAGAGCCCGGCCAGGTCGGTCCAGGTCGCGGCGGTCTCGAGCGTTTCGGCGAGGACCCCCGCGTCGAGCAACGAATCGCGCAGGTAGGGCCCGGCGTATCGGCCGTGCTCCCAGGCGGTCCCGGGCCGGGTGCCGAGCCGGACCGCGCCCGCGGCCCGAAGCGCCGCCGCTGCCACCCGGCGCCGGTGGCGCACCTCGCCGGGTCGCCCCTCGAAACCGAGGATCACCAGGCAGGCCTGATCGCCGACGCGGGCCGACATGTATCGGCTGAGCCCGGACCGGACCAGCCGCGGCGCGGTGGACAGCCGCAGGCCCACTCGAGTCTCGTCCGGATCGGAGAGCCGGACGATGTCCGGCGCCGGGCCGTCCTGGGCGAGCCGGCGCAGTGCAGCCAGACCGGCCGGCCAGGAGCGGACCGTCCAGCCCTCGTAGTGGCGGGTCTCCGGCGCCGGGTGCACCCGCAGCGTGACCTCGGTGATCACCCCGAACGCGCCCTCGGAGCCGAGGAAGAGTCGGCGCAGATCCGGTCCGGCAGCGGAGCCCGGGCCGGCCGGCAGGTGCAGCATGCCCGAGGGCGTGGCGACCCGCAGGCCGGCGACCAGATCGTCCATCCGGCCATAACCGGTCGAGGCCTGTCCGGCGGACCGGGTGGCGACGTAGCCACCCAGGGTGGCCCGCTCGTAACTCTGGGGAAAATGCCCGAGCGTGAGCCCGTGCTCGGCAAGCGCCGCTTCGGTCGCCGGGGTCGTCAAGCCCGGTTCGAGCACCGCTAGACAGGACGTCCGGTCGACCTCGACCACCCGGTCCAGCCGTCGCAGGTCTAGGGCGATGACCGCCGGGAACCGGCCGGCGAAGGCTTCGACGCCACCGACCACGCTGGTCCCGCCGCCGAACGGCACCACGGCGACGCCGGCCTCGGCGCAGGCCGCGAGCACGCTCTCGACCTCGTCCCCGGTCGCGGGCGTGACGACGGCGTCCGGCACTGCCGCCGGACTCCCGGAACGGCGACGGACCAGGTCGAGGTAGCTCAACCCGCCGCTGTGTCGAAGCCTGGTCTCGGGGTCGGTCAGCAGCGCCGTGGCGCCGACCAACTCCTCCAGCCGGGATCGGAACACCGCGGAAAGCCGGGCGGGTGGAACGGGAACGGCGTGCAGGGCGGCGCTCGGTCGGGAGCCGGGGTCAACGGGACCGAGTTCCGCGCGGAGAAAGGACCACGCGTCCCGGGACAGCTGCGGCCGGTGCGTCCCCCAAGCCGCCCAATCCGGTAGCGGGGCGACTGGCTGCATTGGTACAGTGTGACATATGACGTCCATCAGTCACATCCCGGAGCCACTCCTCGATGCGGCGCGCGACTGCATGCTGGCGGTCGGGATCCGCCGGACGACGCTTACCGACATCGCCCGCCGGGCGGGGGTGAGCCGCATGACCGTCTACCGGAAGGTCGATGACGTCGACACCCTGCTGCTCGCCGTGGTGACCCGCGAGTTCAGCGCCCTGGTGCTGGCGGCGGAGGCGGCCGCTCGGGAGCTGCCAACGGCCCGGGAACGGTTGGTCGCCACCGCGGCCCGGGTCATCGCCCGGTTGCCGGCCGAGCCCCTGTTCCGCCGGGTCGTGGACGTCGACCCGGAACTGTTCCTGCCCTACGTCACCGAGCGGTTCGGGTCGACGCAGCGGATCGCGCAGGGTCATGTCCGCCGGTTGCTGCACGAGGGGTTGGTCGACGGCAGCGTCGCCGGCTGCGATCCCGAATCCCGGGCCTGGACCGTCGTTGTCGCGCTCACCGCCTTCGCACTCAGTCGGCCGCTACTCGAGCGGGCGATGGGGGAGGCGGTCGTTGAAGAGGAAGTTCGTCAAATGCTCGATCGGTGGCTTTCCCCGGCGACGCCGGAGCGGCGGCCGCGCCGATGACCGCGACGCTCTCCGCCGCTACCCGGGCCCGCGACCTCGTCGATCTCGCGGAAGGTCCGGCGATCGACGTGCTGGTCATCGGCGGTGGAATCACGGGGGTCGGTGTCGCGCTCGATGCCGCCGCCCGCGGCCTGTCGGTGGTGCTCGTAGAGCGACGCGACCTGGCCTTCGGTACGAGCAGGTGGAGTTCGAAGCTGGTCCACGGTGGCCTGCGCTACCTGGCCTCCGGCCAGTTGGGCGTTGCCTACGAGTCGGCTCGGGAACGCCATGCCCTGATGACCGCGATCGCGCCGCATCTGGTCCGGCCGCTGGCGTTCGTCGTGCCGCTGAACGCCGACCTCGACCGGGTCGGCGGCGCGCTGGCCCGGGCCGGTCTCGTCGTCGGAGAAGGGCTGCGGGCCGCCGCACGCACCCCTACCTCGGTCCTGCCGCGATTCCGACGGATCAGCGACCGCGAGGCGCGCGCCCTAGTGCCGCGTCTCGGACCGACCCGGGGGGCCCTCGTGCACTGGGACGGCCAGCTGATCGACGACGCCCGGCTGGTGATCGCGGTCGCGAGGACCGCCGCGGCACACGGCGCGCGCATCCTCACCCGCACCCTCGCGGTCTCGGTCGACAGCCGCGGCGCGGACCTGCGCGACGAGATGACCGGGGAGTCGCTGCGGATCGGGGCGCGGCAGGTCGTCGTGGCCACCGGGGTTTTCGCCGGTGAACTCGTCGAGACGGTGAAGCTGCGGCCGAGTCGGGGGACCCATCTCGTGGTCCGGGCCAGCGCCCTGGGTGACCCGCAGGGGGCGCTCAATGTCATCGTCCCCGGAACGAACAACCGCTGGGTTTTCGCCCTGCCCCAGCCGGACCCATATCTCGCGGGGGCCGACACCGTGCTCGTCGGACTCACCGACGATCCGATTGACGGGCTACCCACCGAGATCCCCGAAGCTGGGCCGAACGACGAGACCTTCCTGCTTCGTGTGCTGTCTGCTGCGCTAGATCGGGAGGTGCGCCCGGACGATGTGGTCGGTCGATTCTCGGGACTGCGACCGCTCGTGGCGGGCGGATCGTCGGCCACCGCAGACCTGTCCCGACGGCACGCCTTGGTCCGCGACCCCGGCACCGATGCCCTCGCCCTGGTCGGGGGCAAGCTCACGACCTACCGGGCGATGGCGGAACAGGCGGTCGATGCGGTCGTCGCCCGGCTCGGCAGGGGTGGCCCGAGCCGAACCCGACATATCCCACTCGTTGGCGCCGCGCCCCGCGCCCGGCTGGCCACGATCCGGGCCCCGGAGCGCCTGGTTCGCCGCTATGGCGTCGAGGCGGAGGAACTCGTTCGGCTGGCCGATGGCCGCCCTGAACTCCTGTCCCCGGTCGCGCCAGGGCTGGCCGTGCTCGGCGTGGAGTTCGTGTTCGGAGTCCGGCACGAGGGGGCCATGCTCGTCGAGGATCTGCTCGAGCGCCGTACCCGGCTCGGGCTGGTCCGATCGGCTGCTGAGTCGGCGCGCGATGCGGCTGCCGAGGCGCTTGCCGAGCTGTCGACCACGCCCGCCTGACCAACGCCCTACGCCGGTCAGAGGGCGCTTGCGCAGACCGGGACAATACGCGTTACCCTAGGTAACACCATTGGACGCGACCCGGAGCGAAGTGCGGGTACCGACCCGAGGAGCCCAGATGGCCGACTTCTCCCTCGCCCTCACCGACGATCAACGCACCGTGCAGGACTGGGTGCACGAATTCGCGGTCGACGTCATACGGCCGGCGGCTGCCGAGTGGGACGAGCGTGAGGAAACGCCCTGGCCGATCATCCAGGAGGCGGCAAAGGTCGGGCTCTACTCCTTGGACTTCTTCGGTCAGCAGTGGTTCGACGAGAGCGGAATCTCGATCGCCTTGGTCATGGAGGAGTTGTTCTGGGGTGATGCCGGGATCGGCCTGTCCATCGTCGGCACCACCCTGGCCGCGGCGGGTGCACTGGCGAACGGGACCGAGGAGCAGGTCGGCGAGTGGGTGCCGCAGATGTTCGGCACGCCGGACGACGTCAAAGTCGCCGCGTTCTGTGTCTCTGAGCCCGATGCCGGCTCGGATGTGGGGTCGATGAAGACCCGGGCCGTCTACGACGAGGCACATGACGAGTGGGTCCTCAACGGCACCAAGACCTGGGCCACGAACGGTGGCATCGCCAACGTCCACGTCGTGGTCGCGGCGGTCGACCCCAGCCTCGGCTCGCGCGGTCAGGCGAGCTTCATCGTCCCGCCCGGCACGATCGGCCTCGCGCAGGGCCAGAAGTTCAGAAAGCATGGGATCCGCGCGTCGCACACGGCCGAGGTCGTGCTCACCGACTGCCGGGTGCCGGGGTCGTGCCTGCTCGGGGGCAAGGAGCAGCTCGACGCGCGGCTCGCCCGGGCGCGGGAGGGGACGAGCACCGGGCGCTCGCAGGCCGCGATGGCGACGTTCGAGGCGTCGCGGCCTGCGGTTGGCGCGCAAGCGGTCGGCGTGGCGCGAGCCGCCTACGAGTTCGCCCTGGACTACGCGAAGCTGCGCATCCAGTTCGGTCGCCCGATCATCGACAACCAGGGCGTGGCGTTCACCCTGGCGGACATGAAGACCCGGATCGATGCCGCCCGGCTACTCGTCTGGCGGGCCGCTTGGATGGGCCGGAACGGCAAGGAATTCACCAACGCCGAGGGCTCCATGTCGAAGCTGTTCGCCGGCGAGACCGCGGTTTGGGTGACCGAGCGGGCGATCCAGATCCTCGGCGGCAACGGCTACACCCGCGACTACCCGGTAGAGCGGATGGCGCGGGACGCCAAGATCTTTACGATCTTCGAGGGAACGTCGGAGATCCAGCGGTTGATCATCAGCCGGGCCATCTCCGGCTTGCCGATCCGCTGACGTTCCGGCCTCCGCCGATGTCTTCGACCGCGGGCCCCCAGGGGCTGGGTGTGCCCAGGCGGAACCCCGATCGCCGGCGGGCGCTGCTCGAGGCGGCTGACCGGGCGATCCTGCGCGACGGGCCGGACACGTCGATGAGCGTCATCGCCGCCGAGGCCGGTGTCACCAAACCCATCCTGTATCGGCACTTCGGGGACAAGGGCGGGCTGTATCGGGCGCTCGCCGAACGGCATACCGACGAGGTCTTGGCCGAGATCCGGGACGCGCTGGGCGCGCCCGGTGACCTGCGCCGGCGGGTGACGGCGGCCGTCGACCGGTACCTCGCCCTGATCGAAGCGCGTCCGACGCTGTACCGATTCCTGCTACAGCGGGCGACCGTCGAGGATCCCGGCGTCGCCAGCGATCTCGGCTTGTTCGTGCGCCGGCTCGGTGACGAACTCGGTAGCGCGATCGTCGCAGAACGCCGGCTCCGCGGTTCGGCCGCGGTCCGCGGCCGAACCTGGGGACACGCGATGGTCGGGATGGTCCAGGCGGCCGGCGACTGGTGGCTGGAGGAGCGACCCTGTGGACGGCGGGTCCTGGTCGGCAACGTCGTCGACCTGCTCTTCGGCGCGTTTCCCCCCGGACCGGGCCCGGCCGGGCGCGGGGCTTCCCCGCGGGCCGGCTAGGCCAGATCCGGCGGCTCCCGTTCGGCTGTTGCGGGGGTCGAACCCCGGCCCGGTTCGAGTTCCGGGCGCGGCGTCGGCGTGAACGCCATCGGGGTCCCGCGCTTGCGCTGTGGTCCGGCGTTGGCCACGACAACGGCGACCCAAGGCAAGACCATGGCCAGCGCCGAGGAGAGCACGCGAACCCCGGTGGCGCCGGGCAGCACCTCGTAGAGCGCGATCGCGAGCACGAAGCAGACCACCCGCACCGCCATGGTCCACAGGTAGCGGCGCTGCCGTGCGGCGAGTTCGTCGCGTGGGCTTTCCGGGGCGGTCGTGACGAGGAACGCATCCCGGTCCCGGCTCCGTTGCGTCACAGCAGCCTCCTCGGGGCCCGGCCCCCAGCATCCTCCGCCGACCCACGGCCCGGCGGCCGGGTTCGACCCCGGGTGGCCGCTGGGGGCCGGTCGGGGGCCGGTCGGGGTTGGCCGCTGGGCGCCGAGTGTGCAATTTCCGACACGGGCCCACGCTTGACCGCCGGCAAGAGGCGTCGGAAATTGCACACTCGCGGCTGGTCACGCCGTATCGAGGGGTTCGCGGCGGGCGTTAGGCTGTGCGGAGCCCCGCGCAAAGGAGCCTTCCGGTGTACATCGCCGAAATCATGACGAAGGCCAGCGTGTCCGAATCACCCTCGGACTCGCTCAAGGCCGCCGCCGCTCGGATGTGGTCGCAGCAGACCGGATCCCTGCTCGTCATGGACGGTGACGATCTGGTCGGCATCATCACGGAGCGGGACATCATGAAAGCAGTCGCCCAAGGGACCGACGTCGACTCCACCCCGGTCAGCTCGATCATGACGACCGGGGTGCTCACGGTCGCGCCGGACAGCTCGCTGCACGAGGCGGCCCGGCTGATGGCGCTGCGCTGGATCCGGCACCTGCCGGTCCTCGACAACGGAGCCGTGGTCGGCATGGTGAGCCAGCGCGACCTCGTCGGGGTCTTCGCCGCCCTGAGCAAGGACCCCGAGGCCGCCGGCCTGGCGACCGACGAGCTAGTCCGTGAGCGTCGGTTGGCCCGGATCGAGCACGGTGACCTCGACTGAGCTGACGCCGACGCCGACACCCACGCCCACGCCCACGCCGGCACCTACGCCTACGCCCACGCCGACACCCACGCCCAGGTCGGCCCCGGAGCCCCCGGTCCTGCCGGTCGGCGCCGCCGAGGACAGCGACGAGTCCTGGGGCGATCGGCCGGACGACGAGGTGACCCGGCTCACCGCGGACCGTCCGCCGCACCACGACAGACCTTGACCCGTAGCGCGACGACCGGAAGGAGCCGAGGGGTGCGCTACTGGGAGGGCTTCGCCGCCCCGAGCCCGAGAACGCCCGGGTTGCACACGCCGGCCGGGTCGAGCACGCCTTTCGCCGCGAGAAGCGCGGCCGCGAACGGTTCCGGGCGCTGCCGGGCGTAGTGGGAGGCGTGGTCGCGGCCGACCGCGTGGTGGTGGGTGATCGTGCCGCCGCCGCGGAGGATCGCTTCGCTGGCGGCGGATTTGATCTCGGCCCACTGGGCTAGTTCCGAACCGGGCCGGGTGGGAGCCAGCACGGTGAAGTACGGAGCCGCGCCGTCCGGGTAGACGTGCGTGAGCCGAGTCGTCACCGTGCCGCCACCGCAGACGCGGGCCAGTGCCTGCCGGGTCTCCTCGAGCACTCCGGCGACGAGAGCGTCGAACCCGGACCAGGGGACCGCAGTCTCGAACGTTTCCGCCAGCGCCCCAAGTTGGACCAGTTGCTCTCGCAGGTACGGTGCGCGCAGGAACGCCGCCCGCCAATTCGTGCCGGCCGTTCCGCGGGAGCCGGACTCCAGGCAGCGCAAGCCGTGCGTGCCGAGCAGCTCGCCGGCCTCCGCGGCGGCCGCGTCGACGGTGACCGCGATCGCCTCGAAACCCAGCACGAGCGCCGCTTCCCCGGTGGTCAAAGCCCCGGTGATCGCGGCCTCCGTCGGGTCGAGCAGGCGGCAGGTCGCGGGCATCAGCCCGGCCTGGACCAGCTCACGGACCGCGCGCGCACCAGTCGACAGGTCCGGGGCGGCATAGGTCGCCGACCAGCGGTGCGCAGGTCGGGGCTGGACCCGCAGCCAGACCTCGGTGATGACGCCGAGGCTGCCCTCGCTGCCGAGCAGCCAACGGTCCGGGCTTGGGCCCGCTCCGGATGCCGGCAGCCGGCGGGACTCCCACCAGCCTGCCGGGGTCACCGCCCGCACCGACTCGACGAGGTCGTCGATGTGGGTGAGCCGGGTGGAGAAATGACCAGCCGCGCGGGTAGCGACCCAGCCGCCGACGGTGGACCGCTCGAAGGACTGCGGGTAGAAGCGCGCGGTTAGTCCGGCCCGGCCGAGCGCGGCCTCGAGATCCGGCCCGCGCGTGCCGGCTGCGACCCGGGCCGCACGCGACACCGGGTCGATTTCCCGGACGCCGGCGAGCCGGGACAGGTCGAGGCTGACTACTCCGGTGAAGCCGTCGCCGACCACCGGCTCCACCCCGCCGACCACGCTCGTGCCGCCCCCGAACGGAACGCAGGCGACGCGCTCGGCCGAACACCAGTCGAGGGCTGCCTCGACCTCCGCCTCGTTCGCCGGGTAGAGCACCGCGTCCGGAACCGCGTCGAACTGGCCGCGCCACCCGCGCACGACATCGCGATATGAACGCCCGATCCCATGCCGGGCCCGATCCTCATCTTCAACGCCAACCGCCCCCAGCCCACGTGCCAGCCGAGCGCTGACCCGGTCGGGCGGCAACCGGGGCATCGGGGCCGGGGGTTCCGGGTCGCGCAGGGCGAACCCGAGATGTGCCTCGAGGGCCGGCCGGGCCGCGGTCAGATCCGCGAGGGTGGCGGCGTCGGCGGGTTCTCCCCAGCCCCAGACGCGGTAGCTGGTCATTCCAGGACCGCCGAGATCTGGTCCACGGCGGCGGCGGCGGCGATGGTCAACGCTTCGGCGGGCGTGACGGCGACGACCAGGATCCCGTTCGCCGGGAGCAGGAGGACCGGCACCTGGGCACCTACGACCCGGGCCGCGGAGCCGTCCGCCCGCGCGGCGATGAGGTCGACCACGTCGCCGACCGTCAGCACCGACGCGTCACCGTCGGCCGATAGGTGGACGGTGGCCGCGACCCGGCCGGCCGGAACGATGGCCGGCCCGACGAGCGTTTCCCCGGTGATCGGCAGACCGCGCGGGGCGCTCGCGGCCAAGGTGCGGCCGAACAGCGCGGCGCCCGGGCCGGCCGCACCGTCGGGCACGTCGGCGGCCGGGAGTTGCTCGGCGCGCAGATCGCCGGGGGTGAGCACCGTGCCGGCGGGGAGCTCGCGGGCGGCGACGAGAACGGTGACCCCGCCGGGTGGTTGCGCGCGTAGCGCGGAGATGGTCGCCGCCACCGCAAGGGCGGCGAACGCCCCGGCCAAAGGCCGCCGGTGGCGGAGCAGGAGCCGGCGCACCCGCGGGTCGACCTGCGGGCCGGTCACGGTAGCCGGATCGGCAGGCTGAGCCCGTCGAGGGAGTCGCCGCACCGGCAGGCCCGCACCTCCGGCAGGGCGGCGACGCAATCGACGAGCAGGGAGCGGAGCCGGGCGACGTTGGCCTCGAACACGCGGAAGACCTCGGCGTGGCTTACGCCCTCGCCCGGGTCGATCCCCGCGTCGAGGTCGGTGACGAGGCAGACCGCCGTGTAGCAGAGGGCAAGCTCCCGGGCGAGCACCGCCTCCGGGTGGCCGGTCATGCCCACGAGCGTCCATCCCGCGGAGGCGAACCAGCGGGACTCGGCCCGGGTGGAGAACCTGGGGCCGTCCACGACGACGAGCGCCCCCGCGTCGGTCACCGGCCAGCCGGCCGCCCGGGCCGCGCCGATCGCCGCCGACCGGCCCGCGGGACAGTAGGGGTCGGCGAAGGACACGTGAACGGCGCCGTCGTCGTAGAAGGTCTGCGTCCGGCCGCCGGTGCGGTCGACCAGCTGGTCGGGAACGACGAGCGCGCCGGGGCCCAGTGCCGTTGTCAGGGATCCGACGGCGCACGGGGCGAGGACCTGCCGGACGCCCAGCTCGCGCAGCGCCCAGATGTTCGCCCGGTACGGGATCCGGTGCGGTGGGTATCGGTGGTCACGACCGTGGCGGGGGAGGAAGGCGACCCGTCGGTCCGCGACCTCGGCGAGCACGACGGGGTCGCTCGGCGCCCCCCAGGGTGTCGAAGGGTGCACTTCCTCGACGCCGTCGAGGAAGGCGTAGAACCCCGAGCCGCCGATGACCGCGATGTCGGCGCGACTGCCGTCCGGCATCCGCCGACCTTAGCCGGGCCGGAGCCTCGGCGGGGGTGCCGGCAGCTGGCTGTGGACGACTACGCGACCTTGGAGGAGTCGCCGGCCTTCGCCGGGGCGGTGGTCCCGGCCGCACCTTTCGCCGGAGTGGCGTCCCCAGATTTGGCGTCCTTGGCCGCGGCGGGGGCAGCGGTCCCGTCCGGGGTCGTTCCGGTGGGCGTTCCGGCGGCGGGTTCGGCGTCCTTCTTCTTCTCCGTGCCCGCCTTCGCCGCGGCGCGAGAATCGTTCTTGTAGAAGCCGGAGCCTTTGAAGACGACGCCGACCGAGGAGAACACCTTGCGCAATCGACCCTGGCAGGCCGGGCATTCGGTGAGCGGGTCATCGGAAAATGCCTGGACCGCCTCGAGGTGCTCGCCGCACTCGGTGCACGCGTACTGGTAGGTCGGCACTGGCCCTCCGTTAGCACTCTTTAGCCTTGACTGCTAATTGTGCGACATCGCGGTCGCCGACGTCCAGCGCCGCGCGGGCAGACTGGGGCCGACGCCCCGGCGATCGTCGGTGTCGCCTGGACCTGCCGGAGGCTCGACCGTCGCGTGGCCCGGCTCAGTGGCCGATTCGGATCGCCTTGATCAGCAGGAGCGCGGCCGCGAGGACCAGGTAGCCGCGCAACGCGCCCATCCCCAGTTTCAGCCCCGGGGACCAGCTCACCGGCTTCAGCAGGGCCAGCTGCGGCATCCGCCAGGTCGCGCGTTGGCTGCGATCCACCGCCGGCGGGACCACCCCGCGCCGGCGTTGCGCGATCCGGACCCCCGCCGCGGCGGCGCCGCCACCGAGGACGAGGGCCGCCCCCAGGTATTCGGTGAGCCGGGTCACGTCCAGCTTCGGGAACAGCGTGGTCGCCATCAGAGTCCCGGACAGCACGAGCAGGACCCCGACGATCAGCGCGGCCAGCAGGTTGAGCCAACGCGGGTTCACCCACGGTCCGAGAACCTCACGGTCGTTGCACAGCAGCAGCAGGAACACGCTCGCCGAGGGCAGCAACAAGCCGGCCAGCGCCTGCACGCTGGTCGTGATCAGGCCGAGCGGCGCCCGCGGGATCAGCACGACCCCGGCGGCCACCGCAACGAGCGCGGTGTAGCTGGCGTAGAACGCCTTCGCGTCCCGGAAGTTCCGGTGCAGGGAATGGCGCATGTTGAACACGTCGCCGAACGCGTAGGAGGTCGCGAGCGTGACCGCTGCGGCGCCGACGATGCTTGCGTCGAGGAGCACGACGGCGAACATCACCCCGAGCGGATGTCCGAGTCGGCCCAGCGCGTGAGCCACCCCCGCCGCGTCGGTGAAATGCCCGGCCAGTGACGAACCGCGGAAAGCGTAATCCGCGATGATCATCAGCGCGGCGGCGCCGACCACGACGATGACGCTGCCGAACACGGTGTCTACGCGCTCGTAGTTGATGAAGCGCGGGGTGATCCGCTTGTCGATGATGTTCGACTGCTGGAAGAACAGTTGCCACGGCGCGACGGTCGTGCCGACGATGGCGATGACGAGGAGCACCGCGTCGGAGCTGATCCCGCCCTGGATCCCGGGGACGACGAAGTCGTGAGCCAGCGTGCCCCACCGCGGGTGGGACATCAGCGCCAGCGGGACGAAGATGATGCTGATCGCGATGAAGAGGAACATGGCTCGTTCCCACCGGCGGAAGCTGCCACTCGCGGTGATCGCGACCAGGACTCCAGCGGCAACCGGCACGGCGACGTACTTGCTCACCCCCAGGTAGCTGAACGCCAGATCGACGCCGATGAACTCGGTGACGATGGTGAGGAAGTTGAGCAGGAACAGGTCGCCAACCGAAAACCAGCCCCAGAATCGGCCGAAACGTTCGTTGATCAGCCGGGCATGGCCCACGCCGGTTACCGCCCCGAGCCGGACCACCATCTCCTGGTTGACGACGAGAACGGGGACGAGCAGGAGAAGGACCCACAGCAGCGAGTACCCGTAGTTCTGTCCGGCCTGGGCGTAGGTGGATACCCCCCCGGCGTCGTTGTCGCCGACCATGACGATGAGGCCGGGTCCGACGATGGCGAGCAGGGTGAGCAGGCGGACCTTGAAGGAGCGACCTTCGCGGCCGTCGTCGGCCCTGATGCTGCCGAGGGCGCCCTGGATATCGCCCTGGTGGGCTTCGTCGAGAACCGCGCTTGGCGCCGCCAGCCGAGCGCGCTGCCCCTCGGCCGGGGTGCCGAGGCTCATCCGACCGGACTCTCCGGACTCGTCGCCGGCTCTTCGGTACTCAGCTCGGCGGGTGCGGGTTCGGGATGGGGGGCGGGTTCTCGACGGCGCCAGTCCTCCGGAATGGTCGCTTCGAGCACATCGTCGACCGTGATGACCCCGACAACGTGATGCTCGTCGTCGGCGACGGGGATCGTCACGAGGTTGTAATCGCTCATCAGCAGCGCCACGTCGATAACGTCCGAGTCGGCGTGGACATGAACCGGGTCGGACTCGCCGATCTCGGCGAGCCGAACGTCCGGAGCGGACTGGACGAGCGTCGTCAGCCGGACGAAGCCGGCCAGCTGGCCGAACTCATCGTGGGTGTAGATCCCGGTGAGCGCCTCCGGTTGGACCGCGGTCGCCACCCGGACCGCGTGCAGCGCCGCCGCGACGTCGGCGGTCGCCGGTACCGAGACGAAGTCGACCCCCATCAGGCCACCGGCGCTGCCCGGGTTGAACCCGAGCAGGGTCAGGACCCGGGTGCGCTGGCCCGCGGGAAGCAGGTCGAGGACCGGCTGCCGGCGGCTCTGCGGCAGCTCCGCGACGGCGTCTGCGGCATCGTCAGCCCGCATGTGGGCGAGCACGTCGGCGACCTGATCGTTGGTCCGCGCGCCGAACAGGCGGCTCTGTAGGTCCGGGTCGATCTCCTCGAACACATCCGCCTCGAGTTCGGGGTCGCTGTGCACCACGTCGAGGATCTCGGTGCCCTCCTCTTTCGACGCGTCCTCGAGGAGATCCGCGATCTGGGCGGGCTTGAGCCGTTTGACCCGGCCGAAGGGGCCGCGCAGGGTAGCGCTGGCCGCGTGTCCGATCAGGGGCTCCAGCGCCTTCCAGTCCTCCTTGCCCTGGGCCATCGCTCCAGAGCCCCTCCGGAACAACCGGGACGGTCGGTGGGTGTCGACGGCACAGACCGACCAGCCCTCCGGCCCGTGGACCAGCTCGACGTCCCAGGCGCGGACCAGCCGTGCGTCGGCCACGTCGATGAGCCTGTGCCGCAGGACGTCCGCGCGCAGCAGCACCTCCCCCTCACGGCGCTCGAACCGGCGGACGTCGACGGTCTGCCGGGCGAGCTGGAGCGGAGCCTGCGACAGCTCGCCAATCCCGCCGGCGGGGACGAACACCTCGCGCCGCGCAACCTTGGCGGCGATCCCGATGACCAGCGGGTAGGCGTCACCCTGGAGCCGGACCACCACATCGGAGAGCCGGCCTACCGCCTCGCCACGCCGATCGACGATTGACCTGCCGAGCAGCTGGGAGAGGTGCACGCTGTCGGTCACAGGGTCACCCTAAAGGTCCCAGGTTCGGCCCGGCTATCGGTATTCCGGCCACGGGGTAGGGGCCGCACCGGCCAACTGGCGGCTGAATTCGCCGAGAAACCAACGGCGGAACCGGACTTGATCGGGCGCGGTGGCGAGGGTCAGCAGATGCCGGCCGGCCCGGCAGTACTCGTCGGCCTCGTCGAGGATCTCCGCCAGGTGCATCACGGCGGGACCGACCTCGGCCGGCACGTGGTAGGTGAGATCGGGGATCGTCGTCTCCCCGTCAGCCACGGCGTCCGCGAGACGCTCTTCCTGTTCGGCGGCGAGGCCGCCGTAGCTCGCATTCAGCTCCCCGATCAGATCGATCAGCCGGAGCGGGAGCGCCGTCTCGCTTCGCTGCCGCAGCTGCTCGGCGATCAGCGAGAGCTCCCGCCGGAGCGCTTCGCTGTGCTCTTGCGTGCTGGCGTACAGGCCCACCGGCAATTCCAGCAGGTGGACCTCGTGCAACTCCGCGATCACGGTCACGCGGCGGATGCCCGGGGTCCGCCCGGAGCCGGCCGGCCGCCGTCTTCGAATGCGGCGAGCAGGGTTTCGACGTCGGCGACCTCGACGTCGTCGGTCGCCACGTCGTGGCTCACCAGCTCGGACCAGACCACCTTGCCGCCGGCGTCCCGATGCGTTCCCCAGGCCCGACTAACGTCCCGGACCAGGGCGAGTCCCCGGCCGGTCGTGGCGTCCGGACCGTAGTTCCGGACGCCGGGTCGGCGGGACGAGCCGTCCCGAACCTCCAGCCGGAGCGAACCGTCGGACAGGATGAGGGTGACCGTGAAGGGGGTGCTCGCGTGCAGGACGGCGTTGGTGGCCAGCTCGCTGAGCACCAGCCCGGCGACCCACTCGAAGTCCGTGGCTGACCAGCTGGCGAGAACCTCCGCGGAGAATCTGCGCGCGCTGCGGACGCTGCTCGCATCCGGGGGGAAGACACGCTCCGCCTGCCGCACCTCGGCATCGTAGCCAGGCGCCCACGGGACCCTGGGTCTCGCCCGACACAATAGGAGGATCGGGCTGGGGCGGACTTGGGCCTTCGGAGGTTGCGCGTGGCGATGCGCGGCGACAGCGCCCGCTGGCCGCTCGCTGCCGAGGCGATCTCGTTGCCGCCGAGTCCGGGGTCGGTGCGCCTTGCCCGTGACTACGTTCGGGTGCTGCTCCGGCGGTTGGGATGCGAGCCGCTCGTCGAGGCCGCCGCGGTGGGAGTGACCGAGCTGGTGACCAACGTGGTGTTGCACGCCCGGACCCCCATGACCGTGGGAGTCCGGCTGTCCGGCCGCGGGGAGGTCCGGATCGAGGTCGCCGACGGGTCCGCCGTCCCCCCGCAGCCACGGGCCTACGGGCCGACCTCTGGGACCGGGCGGGGCCTGCTGCTTCTCGGGTCGGCGTCGACCGCCTGGGGAGTCGAGCGCGCCGGTCCGGACGACGGCAAGGTGGTCTGGTTCCTTCCGGCGAGCGATCTGGCAGCTGGCGACTCCGGCCGCTCCGGGTCGGGGGGCACGCGGAAGTGACGGCGGGCGACGATTCGGCGGCGGTTCTCGGCCGGTACACGGCCGGCGCTCCCCCCGGCGAGGAGAGCGTTTCCGTGGAACTGCTCAACTTCCCGCTTCAGCTGTTCGCCGCGGCCCGGGAGCGCCACGACGAGTTGATGCGTGAGTTCGCACTGCTCGCGCTCGCGCCCGACCTCGAAGCCGACCGCCGCGCGCTTCCGGCCCGGCTCGCCCAGCTGGTCGAGCTGCTCGGCCGGCGCTACGCGGCGGCCGGGGTGCGCATCGACTCGAGCCGGGACGCGGCGGTCGCCCGAGGCGAGCTGGCGATGGATCTCACCTACCAGGTGCCTCGGTCGGCCGGCGCGGAGATGGCGAGCCTGCATGACCTGATCGTGGAGGCTGACGCCTACTGTCGGGACGAGCAGCTGCTGACCCTCGCACCCGACGCCGAGCAGAAGAGCTTCCGGGACTGGTTCCTCCAGGAGTTCGTTCGCCAGCTCGCCGGTGAGCCACCGCGCCGGTGGGACGGACCCATGACCGCGAGCGGTTGACCGATGGCAGCGCTTCGATGAGCGGTCACGGGCGTCCGGCCGATCTGCGCCGGCTCACCGCAGCCCTCGCCCTGGTCGGCGGATTCACCGTGATCGAGGTCGTCGCCGGGGTGTGGTCGGGGTCCCTCGCACTGCTCGCGGATGGCGGCCACCTGCTCGTCGACGCGGTGTCACTCGCGGCGGCGATCCTCGCCGCCCGGCTGGCCTCGAGACCGGCCCGCGGCTCGTGGACGTTCGGCTTCCAGCGGGCCGAGATCCTTTCCGCGGCGGGGAACGGGGTCACGTTGCTGGTCGCCGCGGCACTGGTCACCGTCGAGGCGATCCGGAGGCTGCTGCACCCGTCAGCGGTCGGCGGCCGGACGATGGTCGCCGTCGCCGCGGCCGGGATCGTGCTCAACCTCGCGGTGGCGTGGGTGCTGCTCCGGGCCGACCGGTCCAACCTCAACGTCGAAGGCAGCCTGCGCCACGTCCTTGCCGACCTCGGGGCTTTTCTAGCCACCCTCGTCGCGGGGGTCGTCGTCCTCGCGACGGGATCCCGGCAGGCGGACTCGGTTGCCTCGCTGCTCGTCGCGTTGCTGATGGTCGACGGAGGTCGGCGGCTGCTCGCGAAGTCCGGGCGGGTGCTACTCGAGGCAGCGCCCAAGTCGGTCGACCTGGCCACGGTTCGGGCGCACCTGCTCGAGACCCCCCACGTGCGCGACGTACACGACCTGCACGTCTGGACGGTGACCAGTGACCTGCCCGCCTTGTCCGCGCACGTGGTCGTCGCCGACTGTTGTTTCCGAGAGAACCACGCGCCGCGGATTCTCGACGATCTCCAGGGTTGCCTCGTCGGTCATTTCGACGTCGATCACTCGACGTTCCAGCTGGAGGCCGCGGACCACGCGGCGCACGAGGCCGGGCTACACGACTGAGCAACCCTCCACCGGGTTACGGCGTCATCTAAATGGGGATGCCGGATGCGCGGAACCCGGCACCCGGGCACAATAGGAGTCCCGCGGATACGCTGGACCCGGCGCGGGGGCCGAAAGGGTGGACGACACGATGAGGGTCAGGTTCGGACGCTACATCGTGCCGCCCATGATCGCCGGCGCCGTGCTCGTGGCCGGAGGCGTCGCCGCAGCTGTCGTCGTCGGGTCCTCGCACGGCTCGGCGGCGGCTGCCCCAACCGCGACCAAGGCGCCGCCGCCGCCGGTCGGAGTGTCGGTGGTCGGGCTGCGGGCCGGCGTGGTTCCCTGGAGCCACCCGCTCACCGTCTCGGTCACCAACGGGCGGCTGGTCGCGGTCGTGGCCACCGACCCGTCGGGCGGCGTCGTAAACGGCAGCTTCGATCCGAGCCAGAGCGTGTGGCGGGGCGCGACGACACTGATTCCGCTGACCCATTACTCGTTGACGATCGCCTACGCCAACCTGGCGCACCAGCTCGCCCGGGAAACCGCGACGGTCACCGCCAGTGACTCCGGAGAGCACCTCGATGGCACGCTGACCCCGGGCGACGGGGACGTCGTCGGCGTCGGGCAGCCCGTGGCGCTCTACCTGGACCGATGGGTTCCCGAGGCCGAGCGTGCGGCGGTACAGGCCCGGCTGCGGGTTAGCACCTCGCCATCGGTCGTGGGGGCCTGGTCGTGGATCGACGGCCAGGAGGTGCACTGGCGGCCGCAGCACTACTGGGCCCCGGGAACGGCCGTTCACGTCTCCGAGAACTTCGCCGATCTCTACCTCGGGAACGGCGTCTGGGGGCGTGGCATCCACTCGGTGTCGTTCAGGATCGGCGATTCGCACGTAAGCATCGCCGACATCAACCAGCACATCATGACGGTGTACGACAACGGCAGGGTCGTGAACGTGTTCAAGATCAGTGCCGGCCGGGACAAGTACCCGACCAAGCAGGGAGTGCACATCGCCCTCGAGAAGGAGCCCTCCGTGCAGATGATCTCCTCGACGGTCGGAATCCCGGTCAATTCACCGGACGGATACGACGAGACGGTCTACTGGGACGTTCGGATCTCCGATGGCGGCGAGTTCGTGCACGCGGCCCCGTGGTCGGTGGCCCAGCAGGGCCACGTGAACGTTTCGCATGGGTGCATCAACCTCGCGCCGGCCAACGCCCAGTGGTTCTACTACTTCTCCCAGCGCGGCGATGTCGTCGACGTTATCGACGGCGGGGCGCCGACCGACACCGGCGACCCGGGAATGGCCGACTGGAACATGTCCTGGTCCAGCTGGCTGGCCGGCTCGGCCTGATCCAGGCCTAGCCGAACCGCTCCGTTCCAGCCGGCCGGAGCACCCCGTCGACCGGCTGATCGGCGGCCCCGCCGGGCACCCGGTCGAGCAGTTCGCCGTCGTACACCACCGCAAAGACCAGGCGTGGTCGTCCACCGGACAGGGCGCGGTCGATGTACCCACCGCCGCGGCCCAGCCGACGTCCACTCCGGTCGACGCCGAGCGCCGGGACGAAGGCCAGCCCCACCTTCGCCAGTGCCTCCGGTCCAAAGCGTTCCCCGACCGGTTCGGGCAGGCCGAACCGGCCCGGGACGAGCGGCTCGCCCGGGTAGTAGCGGATCCAGTCGAGTGCGCCGTCGCTGCGCACCGCCGGCAGCAGGACCTGCCGGCCGGCCCTGGCCAGAGCCGCGAGCAGCGGCCCGGTCGGCGGCTCCGGGGCAACCGACGCATAGCCCGCGACGAGCTGCGCGCCGACGCCGACCGCCAGGGCTACGCCGGCGCGGCCGATCGCCTCCCCGGCGACCGCCTGCTCGGCCGCGGTGAGCGCCGCCCGCGCGCCGGCCAGCCGGCGGCGAACCACCGGTTTCGACTCGATAATCACGTTCGTGCCGCCGATCGTATGGACGGGCCGCTGCCCGATGCTGCGCGTGCGAGCATCGCACCGGACACGGGAACAGGTGCGGGAGGTGCCCGGTGACCTTGCGGGTGCGCCTCTCCGTGGTGTTCGCGTTCGTCGTGCTCGCGCCGCTTGTCGTGGCCGCGATCCTCGTCGGCACGATCGTGCCTCGAACGCTGGACAACGAGGTGATGACCCGGCTGGTCGCCACCCGGGCGGCGGCCGTGGACGCAATCACCGCCGCATGCACCCAGGCCCGGTTGGCCGCGGAGGTGCTCGGCCGCGAGGCCACGGGTGCCGGGTCGCCGGCGGCAGCGGTGGTCGACGTTGTCCGTCGCGGCCTGGGCGCCTACGCGGTGGTCGCCGACCCCCGTGGCCGCACTGAGGCGCACGCCGGTTCCCTTCCGGGCACGGCGAGCGCGCCGTCCGTAGCGGGGCTGGGCAGCTGCGGCGCTGGTCGCCCCCAACCGGAGCCGGGCGTCGTCAGCGACGCGGTCGCGGTCCGCGACCCGGCCGGGCGGATCCTTGGCCAGGCCGCGGTCGGGTTGCCGATCGCCGCCACGCTCACCCGGTTGGCCGCGGGGTCGCACGTCGACGTCACCCTCGTCGCGGGCGGTCGGTCGGTCGCGAGCACGCTGCCCGCCGCCGCCGCCCGCTCGATCGCGGCGGTCGCCGCCCGGGCCGTCACCGATCCCCATCCGCTCAACATCCCGAGCGGGATCGCTCTCGGCGCGCCGGCCAATGGCGCGGTCGTGGTCGTCAGCACCTCCGATCCGTCGCTCGCCGGGTTGGAAGCTGTGCTTTGGATCGTCGTCGTCGCCGGCGTGGCACTGGCCGGCGTGATCGGATGGCAGTTGGCGCGGCTGACCGTGCGCCCGCTCGCCGAGCTCTCCGACGCGGCCGCCCGGATCGCCGGCGGGGACCTGGACACGCGGATCGTTGTGAGCTCGCGGGACGAGGTCGGCCGGCTGGCGCGGGCCTTCAACGCCATGACCGACGATCTGCGCGGCTACATCGGGCAGATCGAGTCGAGTCACGGTGCGCTGCGCCAGACCCTCGACCGGCTCGGGGAGACCCTGTCCGGAACGCTGGATCTGGACCACATCCTCTCCGCCGTCCTCGACGGCGCCATGACGATGACCGGTGCCGCCAGCGCGGCCATCTACCTGCCCCGGACGTCGGGGGAGGCCTGGCTTGCGCATCGGCGTGGGTTGCCCGGGCGGGATGTGCCACCCATGCTGCCGATCCCGGTGGTGGATCGGGGCGGGGAGGGGGAGATTGTCGTTGAGCTGAGAAGCAGTGGGGCCGTGCGCGGGATCCTCCTGCTATTCGCGTCACCCGGCACCGGTTTCGACCAGCGGGCCGACTTCGCGGTGCGCGGGTTCGCCGCCCAGGCCGCCGTTGCGATCGACAACGTCCGGCTGCACGAGGAGGCCCGGCGGTTGTCGGCTACCGACGAGCTCACCGGTCTGGCCAACTTCCGGGCCTTCCAGTCGACCTTGCGCCACGAGGTCGACCGGGCCAGCCGGTTCGACCGGCCGGTCGCCTTGCTCATGCTCGACCTGGACAATTTCAAGGCGGTCAACGACACCTTCGGCCACCTGCCCGGGGATGCCGTCCTCGCCGAGGTGGCCCGTCGGATCTCCGGCTGCGTCCGGGAGGTGGACTCTGTGGCCCGCTACGGCGGTGAGGAGTTCGCGGTCATCCTCCCCGAGACCGAGGCGGAGGGGGCGGCGGTCACCGCTGCGCGGATCTGCGCCGCCGTCCGGGACCGTCCGATCGCCGAGGAGGTCGCCGTACCGATATCGGTGACGATTTCGATCGGGGTAGCCGCGGTACCGTCCGACGCCGCGACCGCCGAAGCGCTGATCGGTGCCGCCGACCGTGCCCTTTACGAGGCCAAGCACGCCGGCCGGGATCAGTGGTGGCTCGCCACCGGCCACAGCGGTGCCGCTCCACCCTGACCGCCTGGGGGGCGCTGGGTAGGGTCGCGGCATGCACCGGCGCGTACGAAAGGCCGTCATCCCGGCTGCCGGGCTGGGGACCCGCTTCCTGCCGGCGACGAAAGCCACGCCCAAGGAAATGCTTCCCGTCGTCGACAAGCCGGCGATCCAGTATGTCGTTGAAGAGGCTGTCAGCGCTGGACTCGATGACGTGCTGATGGTGACCGGCCGGAACAAGAGTCCGCTCGAGGATCACTTCGACCGTAACGCCGAGCTCGAGGCCAGCCTCGAACGCGATCCCTCCAAGCGGCACCTACTCGACCTGGTTCGCGTGTCGAGCGAGCTGGCCACGGTGCACTACGTGCGGCAGGGGGAGCCGCGCGGGCTGGGGCACGCGGTGCTGTGCGCCGCGCGGCACGTCGGCGATGAGCCGTTCGCCGTGCTGCTCGGCGACGACCTCATCGACGAACGCGACCCGTTGCTTCCGCGCATGATCGACATTCAGGAACGGCACGGCGGGTGCGTCGTCGCGCTGCTCGAGGTGCCCGCCGAGTCGATCAGCCTCTACGGTGCCGCGGCGGTGGAGGCGACCGACGACGCGGATGTGGTGCGTATCCGGGGGCTGGTCGAGAAGCCAGCCGTCGGTGAGGCCCCCAGCAACCTGGCCATCATCGGTCGCTACGTGCTGGCCCCCGAGATCTTCGGGGTGCTGGAGAAGACCGATGTCGGGCGCGGCGGGGAGATCCAGCTCACCGACGCCCTGGAGACCTTGACCGGCCGAGACAGCGGTGGGGGGCCGGTGCACGGCGTGATCTTCCGCGGGCGGCGCTACGACACCGGCGATCGGGCCGACTACCTTCGGGCGATCGTGCAACTAGCGTGCGATCGAGCCGATCTAGGCCCGGATTTCCTCCGCTGGCTCCGGGAGTTTCTCGCGGGCCGCCCGGGCGACCAGTCGGTCGAGCCGCTCACGCCATGACGGACGAGCTGGTCGCGGTCGATGATCACCTCGGGGTTGTCCTGGACGCGGTCCGTCCGCTCGGCGAGTTCGATGTCACCCTGCTCGACGCCCACGGCTGCGTGCTCGCCGAGGACGTCTCGTCGCCGATCCCGTTACCTCCCTTCGACAGCGCGGCGGCCGACGGGTACGCAGTGCGGCTGGCCGATGTCGCCGCTGCGACGCAAGGCGTGCCAGCGGTCCTGCCGGTCGTCGGCGAGGTGACGGCGGGCTCTACCGATCCGTACACGGTCCAGCCCGGGCTCTGCCTTCGGATCGCGGCCGGAGCGCCAGTGCCACCCGGTGCCGAGGCGGTCGTCCCGGTGGAGTGGACCGACGGCGGCTCGGTCCAGGTGGCCATCCACCGTTCCCCGCCGGACGGGGCGAACATCCACCGGACCGGCGAGGACGTCACGGCCGGTTCGCCGCTCCTGACGGCGGGGGTGCACCTCGGAGCGGCGCAGGTGGGTCTGCTGGCGGCGAGCGGGCTGGACCGGCTCCGGGTGCGACCACGCCCGCGGGTCGTCGTGCTGTCCACCGGCCGGGACCTGCTCGACCCCGGTCAGCCGGCGACGGCCGGTCGCCGATACGACTCCAATAGCTTCCTGCTCACCGGGGCGGTCCGCGAGACCGGCGCGATCGCCTATCGGGTGGGGATCCTCCCGGAGGACCTGGCAACGCTGCGGGACACCCTCGAAGATCAGCTGATCCGGGCGGACGCCGTCGTCAGTTCGGGCGGCCTGAGCCGCGGCTCGGGGGACGCGATGACCGAGGTTCTCAGCCGGATGGGGTCGGTCCGGTTCAGCCGGGTCGCCCTGGCGGCCGGCGAACGGCAGGGCTTCGGCACGATCGGCCCGGACGCAGTGCCATTCTTCGCCCTTCCCGGCAGCCCGGTGAGCGCGTTCGTCTCCTTCGAAGTCTTCGTCCGCCCTGCGCTGCGCCGGATGCTCGGGGTAGAGCCGATCCAGCGTCCCCAGGTGCGGGCCACCGCGACCGCGGCGATGCGCTCCCCATCCGGGCTGCGCTCGTACCTGCGCGGCCGGCTTGCTGTCCGCGACGGTGCCTACGCCGTCGAGCCGCTCAGCAGCCGGGACCATTCGCTCGCCGGTCTGGCTGAGGCGAACGCCCTGATCGTCATCCCCGAGGACGTCACGGACGTGCCCCCGGGCGATCCGGTGGCGGTCATGATGCTGGAACGCCGGCACGGGTGAGGTGACAGACCGGTGGCTCGGTCGACACGATCGTCGGTACCGACCCGGTGTTCGGCCGGGTCGTGAGCGCGCACGGAAGGCAGCGCATGCGCACCCGGGGCTGGCCGAGGAGTCTGCAAGAGGGCTCGGTGGGCGTGCGCCCGCTGCGACTTCGAGACGGTGTCGTGTGGGCGGAGGTTCGTCGGCGTAACGCCGAATGGCTCGGACCGTGGGAGGCCACCCCGCCGGGGGGTGATCTCGCCTACCGCGATTCGGTGGCGACCTTCACGACCATGACCCGCGCCCTGCGCCGTCAGGCGCGGCAGGGAACGGCTTTCCCCTTCGTCGTCACTCTCGACGGAGGGCTGGTTGGCCAGCTGACCATCGGCAACATCGTGCGCGGATCGCTCAACTCCGGCTACGCCGGCTATTGGGTCGACGGACGGGTGGCCGGCCGCGGCATCATGCCGACGGCCCTCGCCCTCGCCGTCGACCACTGCTTCGCCGTGGGGCTCCACCGGGTCGAGGCGAACATCAGGCCGGAGAACACCGCAAGTCGCCGGGTGGTCGAAAAGCTGGGGTTCCGGGAGGAGGGGGCTCGCCGCCGATATCTGCACATCGCCGGCGCCTATCGGGATCATCTCTGCTTCGCGATTACGCCCGAAGACGTGCCGGAAGGGCTGCTGGTTCGCTGGCGAAGTGTTTTGGCGACTTCGCGACACACCGACGGCGGTGCGTGAAGACTGGCGGAGGCATAGCTAGCGTCGGAGACGAGCGAATTCCGAGACCGGTCCGGGGAGGATCCGCTGAGCAACGGGGTGATCTACGCAGCCATCGTCGTGATCTGGGCGGTCGTGCTCGTCCCGATGTGGCTGCGCCGCCACGACTCGGCGACCGAGTCCAGGTCGGTCGACAAGTTCGCCGCCGCGATGCGCACGCTGTCCCGTCGCACCTCTTCCACCCCGGACAAGAGGTATGTAGTCATGCCCCGTCGCCTGCCCGACTCGGTCAGTTGGCACGTCTCCGGTTCCCCCACGCCGGCTTCCCCCCGCGCCGGCCGCTCGACCACCGCGGCGGCTCCGCAGGAGGATCCTGCCCGGGTGCTGCGTCCCGTCACTGCACGGTCCCGCCTGCTCGCGCGCCGTCGCCGGCTAGCCGCCGGCCTCGGCGGGGGGGTCGTGCTGACGGCTCTGCTGGTCGTCGTCGGAGCGTTCCCATGGCCGCTGCAGCTTCTCCTCGATCTTGCCCTCGCCGGGTACGCCGTGCATCTGCGCGGCGAGGCGAGGCGGGCCGCGGCCGTGTCCCGCCACCGTCGCCGGGCCACCGCCGTGCCGCGGGAGTACCGGGGTGACGTCGTGGCCGACGAGGCGGATCAGGTTCTGCTGACCGAGCCGTTGGTCGGACAGGAACTCGACCCGGCCGTCGGCTACGGGGACAGCTGGGATCCGGTTCCGGTGCCGCCGCCCACCTACGTAACCAAGTCACAAGCCGGATCACCGGAGGCCCCGCAAACGATCGTGGACCTGACCCAGGCCGGGACCGGGCTGATCGACGACCTCGGGCTGTGGGAGGACGACGAGGACGAGCTCGACGTCATCGTCGAGCGGCGCCGCGCAGTCGGAGACTGAGGCCTCGGTTCCCCGCCCGGGCCACCGCCGCCGGTGGATCTTGGAGTTCGCCAGCCGGCACGAATGGTAGGTTCGGGATCTTCTGGGGCTGTAGCGCAGTTGGTAGCGCGCTTCGTTCGCATCGAAGAGGTCAGGGGTTCGAATCCCCTCAGCTCCACAAGGACGTCTTCACCGAAGTCGCCTGTTCATGTTCACCGAAGGGTGTGACATTTTCGGGCGGGGCGCTGGCGTGGGGCTGGACGGGCTGTGTTTTGGCCTGGGAGTGGCCGGGCGGGATGTTTGGGCCGCGCGCGACCGGCCGGCTGGCTTTCGGTGGAGCGGGGTGGGTCGTTGCCGGCTAGGGCGGGGTGGCGGCGGTGACGAGGTCGGCGAGGGTGCGCCGCCGCCGACGGCGGGTCCTCGGTGGGAGTCCGGCCGTGAGTCGTCGGGTGTTGTCGGCTTGCCGGTTGTCGTAGGCGGTGAGGATCCGCTCGTTGCGCACGACGAATAGGCAGGCTGCGAACACGGTGATGGCGGTGAGTCCCATCAGTCGGCACCAGCCCCGGTTGATGTCGTTGCTGGCTGGGTCTTTGGCGGTGGCGAAGGTCCGTTCGGCGGCACTGCGACGCGCGTAGGACGCCCGGTGGGCGCGGGAGGGGTAGTCGTGTTTCTGTGCGGTTTTCGCGGTCACTTCCGGTGGCACGGTGATCGTGCGCTGGGTGCAGCAGACCGGGGCGGGTTCGGGTGGGGTGAGCACTTCGGGACGCTGGTAGCCGAGGGTCATCGATTCGCCTCGGCGGGGGCAGCGGAGTTTGCCGGTGGTGGCCGGGCAGGTGACCCGGTGGTAGCCGTCGGCGTCGTGGTTGGTGATCCGGCCGAGTTTGTAGTGGGAGAGCTCGGTGGTGGACCGGTCGTGGTCGGCGGTTTGCTGTTCGCTGGCGCCGCGGGCGAGCGGGCCTAGTTCGAGGAGGGCTCGCGGGGTGGCCGGGCAGTACAGGTTGCCGTTGGAGATGACCGCGCCGGCGTGGGTGCCTTTGGGCCCGCGGTCGTGCGGGTGCAGGTCGGTGACCAGTGCCGCGCCGAGCTGGCGCAGGGGCAGGGCCCAGGCTTCGGCGTCGCGGTGGGCGTAGCCGGAGTCGGCGAGTACGTCGCCGAGAGCTACGCCGGTGGCCGTCAGGTTCGCCAGGACGGGGAGGAAGGCGCGGACCGGGTCGTGGTCGCAGGCGGTGAGTGAGATACGGCGGGCGAGTTCGGGCACGGGGGGTCCGGTCTCCTCGTTGACCATGGTGGCGGCTTGCAGGTAGTAGCCGTAGAACAGTTCGTGTTTCTGCCCCGGGGCACCGCCGCGGCGGTGTCCCCAGGCGGCTTCGTCGTCCGCGCACGGGCCGCCTTTCTCGGCGGGCGGGTTGGAGAAGGTCTCGTGGTCGCTCCAGTCGATGGCTAGCGCGCTACTCGCCGTCTTGTGCTCCTCGGGCACGCTGGCCTCCAGCAGCGCGTCGACGAGTTGGGAGAGCGCTGCGCTGGGCGTGCCGTTGGGGAGGTCTTTGGCTAGCGCGCGCACCACGAGGCGGTAGGTGCGTTCGACCTGCCGGTAGGTGAGCTGGTGCGGGCCGGCGGCCCAGTCGAGCAGGACCTGTAGCCGGCGTTGGTCGGCCTCGGGTAGCGCGACTAGCGCGTGGTGGACTCGGGTCAGGTGCGCGGGGCGGCCATCGGCTAGTGCCAGCAGGATGCCGAGCAGCAGGGTGCGGACCGGTAGCTGGCGGGGCCGGCCACCGATCGGGAGCGCCAACTCGACGCGGATGGCCACCGCGGCGCGGTCCACGACGGCTTCCAGCCGGGCCAGGGTCCTCGGTTCGCTCACCGCCGGGTGCCGCCGAGGAGGACGACCGCGCTCGCCTCGTCAACCGGGGGGAGGGTGGCGAGCAGGTCGCCGAGGCGCTGTGAGCACACGATCCCGGCGGCGGTCATGAACGCAGAAAGACCCAGTCCGGCGGCAGCGTCGGTCAGCCAGGTGGCCCGCAGTCGGCCCGCGTGCAGCCGCGGCAGGTCCAGCCCACCCGATAGCGAGGACACCAGCGGAGTGGTCAGGTTACGGCGGGTTTCGTTCACCCCGCCGATCAGCGAGGCGGTGCCGGCGAAGGCGGCTGCCGCCAGCAGCCGATCGTGGTAGTTGGCGCGCACCGGCACGGCCCGCGGGCGCCGGCCGCGCACGTCGACGACGACCCCGCCCGAGCGCGGGTGCACGTCGGCGCCGGTGATCCCACGCAGGTCGGCGCCGATCAACCCGGCTCCGGCACCCAGGCAGATCAACGCGGACAGCCGCATCCGCCGAGCCAGGGTGGGCTGCGCATCGGCCAAGCCCAGATAACCGGCGATGTCGGCACTGGTGTAAGGAACTTGGGCTTTCTCCCGGGGCAGTCGTGCCGGCGGCGGAGCCGACGGCGGCCCGACCCGGGACGCGACGAACCGTAGATTCGTCCGCCATGTGCGCCGCGCCGCCGGGGACGCCGTGGCGCAACCGGCGACGGCGAACCGTTCGATCACCGACGGGTGCAGGAGCACCTCAGGCTCGCAGCACAGCCCGACCGACACGCCGAACGCGGCCAGTTTCCCCGTCGCCCACAACAGGTTGCGGGCCCGCTCCGCGCTGGGTGGCCCGGCTGCGGCTACCACCGAGCGGGCGAACGTGATGGCCGGCTCCGGCAGCGACCATGGCCGCCACCGGTCGATCGCCGCGGCCACCGTCGGATCAAGGACCGGCAACCCGTTCACACGGTCTATATACCGTAAGATACCCTGGAAGGGGTGGATCTCGATGCCGTGTCAAGGTAGAACCATGCGTCCCGACCCGGTCGCGCGAGCCGAAGCCCGGCGCATCACCGCCGAACTCGCCGCGATCGCACGCACCGGGCAGCTCCTGCCCGGCTCGATCGGCTCCCGGCTCACCCGCTGCGGGCACCCCACCTGCCGCTGCCGCCAAGACCCCCCGCAACGCCACGGCCCGTACTGGCAATGGACCCGCAAGATAGCCGCCAAAACCGTCGGCCGATGGCTCAGCCAAGACCAAGCCGCGGACTACCAACCCTGGGTCGACAACCACCGGCGAGTCCGCGAGCTACTCACCCAACTCGAGGCGCTCGGCATCGCCACCCTTGAAAACGACCCCCGCACCGGCAAACGGCATTAGCCCGCCAGCCCGGCCGGTGTGGATGATCACTTGTTAACCCGTGCACCGCCCCCCGACAACCCAACGAAATCCCAGGTCAAACCCTTACGTGAAGACCTCACCAACCAAATCGAGTGATCGCGGCGCTATTCGAACTGTGAGTCGCGAGCTGGACGAACTGTTGTTCGACGGAGTGTGGTGAGAGACGCGTTGCTCTCCGACAACTACGTCACTCGACGAACCGGCCGAGCTGCAAGCGGTGGGAGAAGTCGCTGGGATCGAACGCCTTGGGGTCGAAGGCGCCGCCCGCCCATTCGAGCATCGAGTCGTGCTCGGGATGTGTCGGGTCGCTGATGGCGGTGAGGAAGTCGGCATAGCCCCACACGCCTCCGCAGTCCTCGGGAGGACAGGCTCGGCGTCCTGCGACGCAGGCCGGGTAGGTCGTACCCGGCGCGGCAGTGACGATCTTCTCCACCACGAGCCTGTGCTGCCAATTGTCGCCGAAGTCGTAGACGTATTCGAAGGTCGTTCCTTCCTCGATCTACGCCCCCCAGCCGAGTCCGGCGTTCGCTCCTCGGCGGGGGACCCCAGCCCTCTCCGTCGTCGGTGCCGGAGCGGACACCGTCGATCTCGAACTCGTGCAGGTGGGAATCCCACCAGCCGAAGGCCGCTTGCAACACCTCGTGGAGCCGAAGGAGCGTGGCTGCCTCCGGTACGAGAACCCGACGCCATACCGGCGGCTTGGTGCCAACGATCGTGGCTTTCAGTTGGTAGATCCGTCCTGGCACCGGCCCGTTACACCTTGAGGACGTGGAGTGCTCGGTGCGCTCTCGCCATCTGGTCGTAGTCGTCGTCCTGGGTCACCACCGGCAAGCCGAGGTCGATCGCAGTCGCGGCGATCAGCGCGTCGATGAGCTTGACCGTCCGCTGGATACCGGCGGTACGGCAATCGACCACGAGCCGAGCCCACGCCCCCATGATTGACTCGCTGATCGGGACAGGCTCCGCCGTCTTGGCGAGCGCCAGGGTGTCACCCCGGCGAGCCCGGGAGGCCGCATCGACGGCGCTTAGCACTCCTAGTTCGAGCTCGCCAATGGTGACCACAGAGACCGTCACCCGGGCCGGCAGCTCGCCGAGTGGTCGCTCGACCTCTCGGGCGATGAACACCGAGGTGTCGAGGAGGCCGGCCGGCTCGCTCAAAGCTCGTCCAGGGTCTGTCCGGCGAGGCTGTCGAGATCGTCACGAAGCGCCGGGTCGGCTGCCCGTTCGGCGAGTTCCCGCCACAGATGATCACCGGGCAGCCAGCGAGCCCGCTGACCGTGGGGCACGATGTCGGCGACCGCCTCGCCGTGCACGGTGAGGACCACCCGCTCGCCAGCCCGCACGGCATCGATGACCTGACTCGTCTGATTGCGGAGTTCACGCACGCCGACCTTCATGTGCGATAGCGTAGCACATCGGTTCGTTCTCCCACGTCAGGATCGTGGCAGGACCGGCTGTGTCGTGGGGCGAGTCGGTGCCTAGGACGATCTCCAAGCCAGTGCATCGGGGCGTTCCCGCAGCTCAGCCGGGTTTGAATAGAGATCATCTTCTCCACCAGATCGCCGTATTCGAACTCGCTCGAAGAAAAGGCTCATCCGGGAAAGTCCGTGGGTTTGAGGGTAAAGCTGCAACCCGCCGAGGTGGAAGTAGATGGCGGTCTTGAAGTGCTCCCGATTGCGGTGGCCCCGGGCGGAAACGCGGATCGCCTGGATGCGGGAGTTGAGGCCTTTCGCGCCGGCGGTGCCAGCTTCCCCCCATTGCCGCTCAGGTGGCAACGCTCCAGGAGGTGATGGGGGATCACCGCGGTGGTCTAGATGCTGCGGCCATGTCGCTATACGGGCGTGGGGCGCGACGTTCGGCCTCGGGATGCCTGGATGGGTTTCGTGCCGATTCTGATCTTCGGAGCAGCTGGTGCGATCGGCTCGCGTATCCCGGGTTGGCTGGGTTGGCCTGGCTGGCTCAACCTTCTCATCGGCCTCGTAGGATCAGTTGCAGGTTACTTCGCATCGCGCCAGGTAATGCGCTGGTACTGGAATCGCGGGCCAGCGGAAAACGCCACGGTCGGCGCGTGACCGGCATCTGCGTACCCGCACCGCAGCGCGGGGTGCCGATTCCTCACACCGTTCCTTTACGAGGTAGCACTTGGGACAGTGCTCCTCGGGGCGCCGCGAGCGGTCTTCGGCGTCCTGGTCGCCCGGGGAGGTGGTTCGGCCGGTCGGGTCCTCTGCCGCTGGTGCGGCTGCCCCCGGGCCTCGCTGTTTCCGGGTTCCCTGTTTCGCTGCTCGCGCAGGCCGGGCGATGCCGGCGTGGGCCGCACGGCGGAGTCGGTAGCTCTCTGTTGCCGATCCTCTGGTCGGGTCGAGTCACACCTTTCCCGTCGCCGTGCTCGCTGTGCGAGCCCGCGTCTGCCGATCACCAGGGCCGCCGCATGGTGGCCGCTCGCGTCGGGCGAGATATCGTGCAGGGCGCCGAGCCAGTGCTCGACGCCCCAACGTGATGTGTAGGCCGGGTCGACGGCGATGACGCTCAGCCCGGCGTTGGTGGCCATCTGGGTGAGCCGGTTCCGGAACTTCGCAGTCGGGATGCCCCCAACCAGGCGCCGGAAGGCCCGTCCCCGCCGGCCCCGGCCGGGGCGGCGCCCGGAGTGCTCGCGTCCCTCGGCCCGAGCCTCGGCGAAGTCGAGGTCCTCGACCACGACCGCACGGCAGCCGTTGGCCCGAGCCATGCCCACCAGTTCGGAGATGGCGGCGCGCAGGCGCCCGTCTCTGGTCGGCGCCGGCAACCCGGCCAGGTCCAGGGGGACCGTGGCCGGCGCACCCACCGGGTTGCCCGAGGCGTCGACGACAACGACAGCCAGGTGCCCGGCGTTCAAGTCGACCGCCAGGACACGATCACGGCGCACGTCGTCGAGCACCACGATGGCGGGGTCGGTCTTCCACGACGCGTCCAGGTACCAGCGGGCCCTGTCGGGGTCATAGGAGATGTCGTAGCGGACCGCCCCCGTGGCCGCCTGGGCGGCCACGTCGTCATTGCGGTAGGGGAAGCTCACCGGTGTCGACACTCGATAGCGGCCATGGGGAGCGTTGGCCAGATGGGACAGTTGTGCTGGCAGCTTCACCTCCAGCCAATGCTGGTCGGGGTGCCAGCGGATGGTCTCGTTGCCCCACGTCTTTCCCGCCTCGCCGTCCGCGGTGATGAACCACCGCGACGACTCCCACCGGCGCCGCCACCGGTGCTCGCTCAGGCCGGCTTGGTCGAGGTGGTGGCGGGTAGCGGCCAAGCGCTTCCCGCCCCGGCAGATCGACACCCGACCCGCTTCGAGACCGGAGCTGACCTCGCCGAGACGGAAACTGGAGTGCCTGGAGCCGGCGGCCCTTCTCGAAGCGCTCGGCGGTGGTCGCATATCCGCGGGTCTTACCTCGCCGCTCGCCCACCGCGACGCCAAGGCGGGCTCGGATACGCCCGATCCTGGCCCGAAGGCTGCGGGCCTCGGCGGCCAGGTTGCGCTCGGCCAGGCACCAGGCGTCCTCGGAAGTCCGGGTGATCGCACCCGCCCAACGCGACGAGCACGATGAGGTCAGGGCGGCCTTGCGTTCCCGGCGCGACACCGCAGCACCCTTGGCGTCCAAACGGCCCTCAGCGCAGCGTCGGGCTAGGTCAGCTCCGGCCAGCGATCCCAGATGCTCCCCGAGTGCGCACAGCACCTCGGCGTCGACGTCGTCCGCCATCAAACGGGTGCGCACCCTCGCCCCGGCCGGCGGCGCCACTACGAAGGGGGCGGCGACAGTCCGCAAACGGCGGCGACGGCCCATCAGCGCAGCGCCTTCAGCACCGGCGGCAGCACGGAGAGCACGCGCCTCGCTTCGCCCAGACAGGCCGTGGTAGTCATGGCGCGATCTTCCCACCGGCATGTGACAGTGCCATCGGTCCTACGTCGTGCCCGGCGCAACGCAGCGCCTTTTCCGCCCTGTTCCTGGCCGAACGCCGCCCGTACAGGCGGGCACAGAAGCTGGTGAGCACCTCGGTCATGTCCCGGACCAGATCGTCGTCGACCTCGCCCGCGTCGAGCACCAACACGCTGCGACCCTGGGCCGACAATGCCGCCTCGACCAACTCGATGTTCATCCTCCCCAGACGATCCCGATGCTCGACGACCACCGTGGTCACCTTCGGGTCAGCGAGCAACCGGCGCGCCTTGCTGCGAGCCCCGCTCATCCCCGAGCCCACCTCCGCCTCGACGCGCTCGACTCGCCTTCCCGCCTTAGCCGCCCATTCGCTCAGCCGGGCCACCTGCCGGTCAAGATCGGCACGCTGATCGGGAGAAGACACCCGGGCGTACAGCCCGACGCCGCCCCCACCCTTAGCCCGCGCCGCCATACCTGGGTCGTCGACCAAGATCACCCTGGCGTTGACCTGGCGAGCCGGCACCGGCAACGTCCCCGCCCGCCACCACCGATACGCAGTCTTCGGGTGCACGCCGTTCGCCCGAGCCCAATCGGCCAACTTCACACGATCACCCTACTACCACGAACGCCCATGAGTTACTAACTACTACCATCTAGGTGAGCAGTTCTCTACCCCGCAGGGCTGGTCTTCCACGTGGGTGATCCAGGCTCGGTACATCTGCGCGTAACGGCCGCCAGCATCGACGAGTTCGGCGTGCGAGCCGGACTCGACGATCGCCCCGTCGTCCACGACGACGATCCGGTCGGCCTTCATCGCGGTAGTGAGCCGGTGCGCGATGAGGATCGCGGTCCGGCCGTCGAGGAGAAGGTCGAGCGCCGCTTCGATCCGGGCTTCGGACCGAAGGTCGAGGTTCGAGGTGGCTTCGTCGAGGACAAGCACCCGCGGCCGGGCCAGGAACGCTCGGGCCAGGGCGATCAGCTGCCGCTCCCCGGAAGACAGCGACTGCCCCCGCTCGTGAACGACGGTGTCGACGCCGTCCGGCATCCCGGAGATCAGTTCGCTCAGCCCGACCGCGCCGACGGCGTGCTCGACCTCGTCGTCGGTGGCGCCGGGCCGGGCGAAGGCGATGTTCTCCCGCAGCGTCCCGGCGAACAGGAACGGCTCCTGGGGCACCACCCCGACCTGCTTGCGTAACGACTGAAGCGTCACCTGGCGCAGGTCGTGGCCATCGATGAGCAGACGGCCCTCGGTCGGGTCGTAGAAGCGGGATACGAGCTTGGCGAGGGTCGACTTGCCGGCTCCCGTCGGCCCGACGAAAGCCACGGTCTCGCCCGGCTCGATCAGCAGCGACACCTGCGAGATGACCGGCGTGGCCGGGTCGTAGCCGAAGGTCACGTCCTCGAACTCGATCCGACCCTCGATCGGCGGCAGGGGGGCGGCGTCCGGCAGCTCTGCGACGCTCGGCGTCGTGGCGAGCAGGGTCCGCAGCTTGACCATCGAAGCTTGGCTCTGCTGATAGGTGTTGTACTGCTGAACAAGGAGTTGGATCGGCGCGAAGAATCGGTTCAGGTAGAGGAAGAAAGCGACGAGCTCTCCGATGCTCAACGAGTGGTGCAGGACCATCTCGCCACCGACCGCGAGCAGAACCGCCTGACCCAGGTAGCCCAGGGCCTGGGTACCCGGGCCGTAGATCGCGGCGATCTGCGCCGTGTACATGTTGGCGTCCCGGTAGGCGCCGACAACGTTGCGGTGATGGATCACGTTGTGCCGTTGCCGATTGTGCGCGGTGACCACCCGCACGCCGTGGAGGCTTTCCGACAAGTCGGCTAGCACGTTTGCGATGCCGTCGCGGACCCGTTGGTAGCCACGCTCCGACCGCGAGCGGAACCACAGGGACATCCCCGTCAGGGCGGGCACGATTAGAACCAGCGTTATCGCCGCTAGCCTGACGTTCATCGAGAACAGCAGGCCGGCGATGACCAGCATGGTCAGCACCTGCACGGCGATCTGCGCCAGCCCGTCCTGGAGTAGCTGTTGGAGATTCTCGATGTCCGAGGTCATGCGGGTCATGACGACGCCGGCCTTTTCACCGGTGTAGAAGTCGAGGCCGAGCCGCTGTAGGTGGCTGAACACGCGCACCCGCAGGTCGTTCATCACCCAGGCCGCCAGCCGCCCGGTGACCCGGGCCAGGGACCGCTGGGCCAGCGCGGTAACCACGGTCGCGAGCAGGTAGATGACCGCGACCACGACGATGGTGGCGAAGCTGTGATGGCGCAGCATGCCGTCGTCGATTCCGATGTCCACCAGCTTGGGACCGGCCTGGTTGGTGACGCTCACCAGCGCAACGAGGGCCACCGCCACGACCCCCGAACGCCAGTGCGCGAACAGGAGCCGGCGCAGGGTCAGTCCGGCTCGCTCCCTCGCGGGCTCGGAGTAGCTGAACTGCGCGGCCGGCTCCCCGTGTTCGGGTTCGCCCGCGAGCAGGGCGTCCACGCCAGGCTGCATCTCCGATGGCACCCCGGCGAACGGCAGGCCCCCGCCGGGGTTGGCCCCCGCACGCGGTCCACCGCCGAATCCCGCGCCACCCACGTCCCAAGCCACGCGGTCAGCCGTCCGGGTCCGGGTCGGCGTCGGCCTGCGCCAGCACCTGCACGTACAGGGGCACGCTGGCCATCAGCTCTGCGTGGGTGCCGTCGGCGACGATCCGACCCTCATCGAGGAGGAGCACCCGGTCGGCCAGACTGATCGTGGACAGTCGATGCGCGATGATCAATGTCGTCCGACCTCGCATGAGCACGCGCAGTGCGTCGTGGATCCGCTGCTCGACCTCGACGTCGATCGAGCTCGTGGCGTCGTCGAGCACCAGGATCGGTGGGTTGACGAGCAGGGTGCGGGCCAACGCGATCCGCTGCCGCTGACCGCCGGACAGGGTGTAGCCGCGTTCACCGACGACCGTGTCATAGCCGTGGGGCAGCTCCTGGATGAACTCCTCCGCCCCCGCGGCCCGGGCCGCCGCCTCCACCTCGGCGAGCGTCGCCGCGGGCCGGCCGTAGGCGATGTTGTCGCGGATCGACACCGAGAACAGGAACGGCTCGTCGAGCACGATGCCGACGTTCGCCCGCAGGCTCGTCAGCGTCAGGTCCCGCACGTCCAACCCGTCTATGCGAACCGCCCCGGCGTCGACGTCGTAGAAGCGGGTGAGCAGCCGCGCCACCGTCGACTTGCCGGACCCGGTCCGGCCCACCAGGGCGACCGTCTCCCCAGGAGCCAAGCCGACGTCGAAGCCGAGCAACACGGCCGACCGATCCGGCCCGTAGCTGAAGTCGACCGCATCGAAGCGGACCTCGCCCGCGGCCCCGACGAGATCCACCGCGCCCGGACGGTCCACGACCGTTGGCATCTCGTCGAGGATCTCGTAGATCCGCCCCGCGGAGGCCGCCGCCCGCTGCCCCATCATGACGAGCATGCCGAGCATTTGAAACGGCGCCTGCAACATGACGATGTAGGCGCTGAACGCGAGGATCGCTCCCACCCCGAGCTGCCCGTGCAGCACCTGATACCCGCCGAAGAGCAGCACCAGGGCCAGTCCGACCTGCGGCAGGTTCTGCACCAGCGGTGCGAAACGGGCCCGCAGGTCGGCGTCCTTCACGTAAGCCCACTGCAACTTGTCGGCCGCTCGCGCCAACGCCCGCAACTGCTGCGGCTCGGCGGCGAACGCCTTCACCACCCGAACCCCGCTGATGTTCTCATCGACGATCGTGGCTACGTCGGCGAGCCGACTCTGGATCAGCCAGGACACCGGGAACATCCAGTTGCGCATCCGGACCCCGAGCAAGAACACGAGCGGAGTCGTGGCCATGGCCACGAACGCCAGCGGCACGTCGATGGACAGCATGAAGCCGAACGCGACCACGGCGATCGCACACTGCACGAGGATGAACGGCGCGAACGTCAGGTACATCTGGACCGAACGGATGTCGGAGTTCGCCCGGGAGATGAGCTGCCCGGACTGCACCCGGTCGTAGAACCCGAACGACATGCGACTGAGGTGCTCGTAGAGCAGGTTGCGCAAATCGAACTCGAGGCCGTACGCGGTCCTCATCAGCAGCAGCCGCGCCAGGTAGCCACTGACCGCGGCCAGCGCCGCTAGCACCAGCACCCATCGGACATAGTGCGCGAGCGGGGTCACATGCGAGGCGATCGAGCGGGTAATAGCCTCGTTGAGCAGGTTCGGGATCTCCACCGTCATCACGAGACCCGCGAAGGACAGCACGAGCGCGGAAACGAAGGCCCGCCGGTGCGCGAGCACGAGCGGCATCGCCCTGCGCAGCCAAGAGTGCGTCCGCACCGGGTCGATTCCAGAACGCGGGGCCCGGTACCTCGGTTGCACCGCCACCGGGACGAAAGTGGACGTGCCCGCGACGTCCGGGGCCGAATGCGCGGTCGGCACGCTCACGGCCATAAGACCCCAGAGTCCACGGCCCGCTCCCCTTCAGCTTCCCGCCGTACCGCGATCTTGGCTGCTCGGTGACGTTGCAGTGCGGCACGCCACCGACCCGAGTCGTCGAGGGCCGCCACCCGATCCTCGCTCCCCTCGAGGTGAGCGAGGATGGCCGTCAAACGCTCGTCCACCGCCGCGTCAGCGGCAGCCAGCGTCGGAATGTTCGACCCACACATCGTTAGAATATCGAACGGGTGCGGCGCGGCAGGAGTGACGACTCGTCGGGCCCGTGATCAGGGAGTTCGGGTCGTGTTGACTGGCTGAGTGACCGCCGCGGGCACGACCAGAGCCGGGCTCCCCCGGGTCGGGCAGCCGTCCGCGCCGCATGTTCGGCACCCACCGGTTGCGAAAGTCGCATCGGGTCGAGCGGGCTCAGCCCAGCGGCAGTATGTAGTAGTCCTCCGTCGTCACGGTGGCGAACCCGATGGCCGAATACAGCCCGAGTGCGCGTTCGTTGTCCACCGCCACCTCCAGGCAGATGCGCTGAGCCCCCTCCCGGCGAAGCTGCTGACAGACCCGCCGCAGCACGTCGCGTCCAACGCCGCGCCCCTGCCAAGCCGGGTCGACGACAAACCCATAGATCCCAGCGTCCTCGCCCCGGCGCGTCAGGCGCAGGGAGCCGACCGGGGAGCCGGCCATCTCGATCAGCAGAGTCTGCTCCCCCTCGGCGGCAAGCTGCTCAGCGAGCCCTACCGCCGGGTGCCCGAAGCCGGCTTCCAGCAGGCGGGAGACCTGGGCGGCGTCCGCGGGCCCCGCACGGCGCAGCGTCATCGCGGTGTCACGGGGCACGCCCGCCGGCTCAGCGAGGAGAACGAGCGCATGCTCGGAATGGTCCAGGGTCGCGCCGCGACCCAGCGCCAGTGAGCGGCCGGCCTCGGACGGGCGGGGGACGACGAGCAGCGCCCGCCGATGACCACGCACACGGGCCAGCGGCAGCGCGGCATCCAGCAGGGCGGCGCCGATACCGCGTCGACGTGCAGCCGGCGCGACCATCCCGGCCAATTCCAGCGCAGAGCCGAACGCGTACATGCCGAGGAACCCCAGCAGATGCTCGTCATCCCACCACAGCAGGTCTTCGACTTGCTCGCCGGTGCGAGCCTGCAACGTGCCCCACTCCAGTTTCAGGCGACCACCGTCGGCCTCTACAACGCGCCGCTCGAGGTCGGCGATCGCCCGAAGGTCACGCGGCGAAAGACCGCGAGCAACGTGCAACACCAGAACATTTCACCACCGCGGTCAACGGATTTGCCCCCTCATCGTCGCCGACTGGGTGCCTCAGCCGGGCATCCGGCGCCGATCCCAGATACCCGACTAGCCAGGCTCGTCGTGGTCGTCCCCCGAGGCGCTGCCGCCGAGCGCCTCGTCCTCCCGATAGTCGCTGGCGATCTGGATGGCTTCGCTCTGCGGCTGGTACCCGGGGTCGAGCCGGATCAGATCCCATTCGTTGATCCAGGCCCGGACGTACTGTCGCATCCGTGTTGCGCCGAGTCTTTCCAAACCCGAGACGTCCGGCGGTGACCAGCCGAACGCGGCAGCGTGCAGCTGTTTGATCGTCGAGTACGCTCGATCAAGCTCGCCACGGTCGGGTGGGCTGAGCAACAGCATGTCTCGATCGATGTGGCGCATGCCCGCCTCGGCGAGAGTCGCCGTCTCGTCCCACTCCGGGGTCTCCCTCCCCCGCAGCTTCGCGGGCACCTGCCCGCGATCGTCCTTGCCGGACAGCACGGCCGCCTCGAAGTCGTCCGTCATGGCCAGCACACCGACGAGCGGCGCCCGCTGCGCTGCGTCGCCGTCGAGCCAACGGGCCACCTCCGCGTACGACCGGCCGCGCTGAAGCAGGGTGTACCGCCCGATCAGCTCGACCTCGTCAAAGAGAATCACCCAGCCGGCGTGCCCCGCGGCTCGCAGCAGCCGGGCGATGAAGCGGAACCGCTGCCTGGCCAGGTCACGGGCGGAGATCGGGGAGAAGGTGTACATCCCGCCGGCGCCGACCGCCCGCAAGGCACGGCGCAGGTCGGACACTCGCAACGGGTCACCCGCCCAGAATCGGACGAGGGCGTCGACGGTTTCGTCGCTGCCCGGCACCTCCCCACCCCGCAACCGCTCATGGCAGAGCAGTGTCGCCGCGAAGCGCTCGTCCGGGGCACCGGATTGCGCGTTCAGCCAGCGGCTGAGCTCGGCGTAACGCGGGGAATCGGCGTCGAGTGACGCCGCGGCGTCCGACACGACCCCGTGGGTGCGGCCGGGGCCGACAGCGCCGTGGACCGCTGCCCGAAAGGTCTTCACCGGGTCGTGCAGTGGTGTTTCCTTGCTGATCACCACAGTGCTGACCACGAAGCCGGCGGACAACGCGAGATGGGCCAGATGCGTCAGGAGGTGGGACTTGCCGGATCCGAAGCCACCTCCGACCAGCAGCGCCGTCGAAGCGCCGGAAGCGGGTATCGAACCGTCCAGCGCGGAGAGCAACGCAGTGAACCGGTCCTCGGCCTCGGGCTGACCCGAACCCAGGGCGGCGACCGCGTCCCAGCTCGGCACACCCGAGCGCAGCGCCTCCACGGCGCGGCGGCGACTGACCTGTTCGGCGCTCATGCGGTTGCTCACGGAACCGCCTCCAAGCGCACGTCCAGGCGGACCAGAGCGGCGAACGGGTTCGCCCGCCGACGGTCGCGAACCTCATCGGCGACGCGCAGCTGCAATGCGGTGTACGCGGGCAACCCGCGCGTCTCGTCGGTCACCAGCTCTGGCGGCATGACAGCGATCACAAGCGCGCCGCGGAACTCGTCCGTCGCGTCGATGAACTGGCGGAGCACCTCGTATGCGTCGAGCGCGGCGGCCTTCGCGTAGTAGAAGCCGGAACGGGAATCGATCGGCGGCCGACGCGCCTCCGCCACGCGGGTGTAGTCGAGATACAGCACCAGCCCGGCGTGACCTGCGGACAACATCAGGGCGGCCGTCGAGGTGAGCATCGCTCGTGCGTTATGCCGGCCGATCCGCTGGTAGATGAGCGACCCCCGCAACGCGGTGATCGAGCGCAATTCGCCTCGGAGCCAGCCGAGCACCGCCTCGCGTTCTGCCGGGTCGACGTCACCTGCCCCGAGCCGACTCTGGGCGAGCCGCAGGATCGCGCGGCGCATCTCGGGGGCCAGCGCCTGGTCGGCCAGCAGGCGTCGCTCCAGCACCCGGCGGACGCTGCGGTAGAGCTCACGGGAGTCGACGTCGTGGAGCCGCGCGACGGCCTCGAGGATCAGCCCGTCACCGGGCGGAACCGGGAAGCCGGCGGCGTCATAGGCCGCCCGGACATGCGCCCCGGCCAGGTCGTCCCAGTCAAGGGACCTGGAGACGGCAAAGAAGATCTGGTCCACCATATGCAGTCGGGTCGACTCCGCGGACACCGCCAGGTGCAGGCAGCCGACACGCGCGGCAGCAGCGGCGAGCGTCGCCTCGAACCGGTCGGCCGCGCCGGCGTCGCCGACGACCGCGACTTTGACCGCACCCCCGCCGGCCGGCAGATAGCACGTCAGGTACTCGTCGGCCAGGAAGGCCGCATAGTCGTCGACCTTGAGGACGCCGCCGCCGAGGACACCGCTCGGCGGCACGGCGGCCGGCCCGGGCGCGGTCATCGGGCGTTTGGCGCGGTGAACGACACTCCCCAGTATCGCTGCTGCTGGCCGGTCTGGGCGACGGTGGTGAGCACGCCTGCGTTGCGGGTGCCGCTGCTCGCGTGCCAGCGCAACGTCCGGCCGCCTTTGGTCGTCAGGGTGCCCGTCTGGTCAAGCAGGTACAGGTCGCGGGCGAACTCGGGCCGGGTGTAATCCCTCGCCTGGCCGGGCAGCAAGGTCAGGACGGCCCAGACGTCGGTCAGCCGAACGACTGCATCCGGCTTCTTGCCCGTCCGAGCGACGGCCAGCTCATAGCCTGAGGCGAGGCTTTCGAGGAACTGATCGGCCCGGAACTTCGGCGGACGCTGCTGGAGCACCGCCAGCAGCTCGACCACGACCGATGGCCGTAAGCGCCGCTCCCGACGCCGGTCGATCTCGATTGCCGAGTCGCTCGGCACGACCCGGACCAGGGACGGGTAGCACAGCAGCCGCTCGTCCTCCTCGAACATCGCTATCCGGCGTTCCGCGGCCACCGACAGCAGCTCCTTGGAGTACTCACCCGACGCCAGGTACGCGGTCTCGTCGAAGTCGAACGCGGCGCGGCCCTCACCCGCCGCGGCCGCCAACTCCGTTGCCAGCCCCGCCGCCACCTCCAGGGCGCGCCGCAGTTCGCGTACCTGACCGGCGGCGGCCGCCGTCCGCGCCTTGCGAAGCTCGCGAGTGACCCCGTTGGCCACCTTCAACGTAGCCTCCGCCCGCGCCTGCGCGGCCCCGAGCGCGCCTTCCAAGCCAATCGACATCGCCGACTCCCCTCCGGACCACGGACCCAACGAAGGACGCTACCCGTCCAGCTCGGACATCTCGGGAGTACTCCACCCGAAGCCAACCGGCCCCGAGCCGAAGCGCTCGGCGCAACCCGTAGACTCGGGAGTCGTGCCCACCCGCGCCGACCTCCGCAACGTCGCAATCATCGCGCACGTCGATCACGGCAAGACCACCCTCGTGGATGCCATGCTCTGGCAGTCCGGTGCCTTCTCCGCGCATCAGGCGGAGAACGACTCGGTCCGTGACCGGGTAATGGACTCGATGGATCTCGAGCGCGAGAAGGGCATCACCATTCTCGCGAAGAACACCGCGGTCCGTTGCGGCGACGTCACCATCAACATCGTCGACACGCCCGGGCACGCCGATTTCGGCGGCGAGGTGGAGCGCGGGCTGGCCATGGTCGACGGCGTCCTGCTCCTGGTAGACGCCAGCGAGGGACCGCTCCCGCAGACCCGCTTCGTATTGCGCAAGGCCCTGGAGAGCCGGTTGCCGGTCGTGCTGGTCGTCAACAAGGTCGACCGCCCGGACGCCCGGATCGCGGAGGTCGTCGACGAGGTGTACGAACTGTTCCTCGACCTCGACGCCGACGAGCAGCAGATCGATTTCCCGATCCTGTACTGCTCGGCCCGTTCCGGCCGGGCTTCGATCGAGCGCCCGAAGGACGGCGACCAACCCGACAGTCCGGACCTGCGCCCGCTGTTCGACGTCCTGCTGACCACGGTCCCCGCGCCCAGCTACGACGAGGCCGTGCCGCTGCAAGCGATGGTGACCAACCTCGACGCGTCGCCCTACCTCGGCCGGCTGGCGATCTGCCGGATCCACAACGGGGTGATCCGCCGCGGCCAGCTGGTCGCGTGGTGCCGACTCGACGGCGGGATCGAGAAGGTGCGGCTCTCCGAGCTCCTGATCACCGACGCGCTGGAGCGCCGCCCGGCCGAGCAGGCCGGCCCCGGCGACATCGTCGCCCTCGCTGGGATCCCGGAGATCACGGTGGGCGAGACGGTCGCCGATCCCGACGATCCCCGGCCGCTGCCGGCGCTTCGGGTGGACGAGCCGAGCATCTCGATGACCATCGGCGTCAACACCGCCCCGCTCGCGGGCGGCAGCGGGACCAAGCTCACCGCCCGGCTGATCCAGAACCGGCTGGCCACCGAGCTGGTCGGGAACGTCTCGCTGCGGATCGCGACCACCGAACGACCGGACACCTGGGAGATCCAGGGCCGCGGGGAGCTCCAGCTCGCCGTCCTGGTGGAGTTGATGCGCCGGGAGGGCTTCGAGCTCACCGTCGGCAAGCCCCAGGTGGTCACCCGCCACGTCGACGGCAAGCTGCACGAACCGGTAGAGCGGCTCACCGTGGACGTTCCCGAGCAGTTCGTCGGCGTCGTGACCCAGCTGCTCGGCATGCGCCGGGGCCGGCTCGAGCAGATGGTCAACCACGGCACCGGGTGGGTCCGGATGGAGTACCTGGTGCCCGCCCGCGGGCTGATCGGTTTCCGCACCGAGTTCCTGACCGAGACCCGCGGCACCGGGCTGATCCACCATGTCTTCGAACGGTACGAGCCCTGGCACGGTGAGCTGCGGACCCGGCCCACCGGCTCGCTGGTGGCCGACCGGTCGGGGGTGACGACGGCCTATGCGCTGTTCGCGCTACAGGATCGCGGGCAGCTTTTCCTCGGCCCGGGCACCGAGGTCTACGAAGGCATGATCATCGGCGAGAACGCCCGCGCCGACGACATGGATGTCAATCCCACCAAGGAACGCAAGCTCACCAACATGCGCTCGTCAACGGCCGAGGAGCTCGAGCGGCTGGTGCCACCGAGGCCGCTCGGCCTCGAACAGGCCCTCGAGTTCTGCCGGGAAGACGAGTGCATCGAGGTGGCGCCGGCGATGGTCCGGCTGCGCAAGGTCACGCTGTCCGCAGCCGCGCGGGGCCGCAGCCGGGGTCGGCGCGCGGCGGCCGACGCCGCAGCGGATTAGGCGCAGGGCGGCGGATCGGCCAACCCCGTAGGCGAGGATGGCCTGGTGAGGACCGTCCCCCGCCGGCGCGCCCGCTGGCTCGTGCCGATCCTGGCGGCCGCACTAGTGGCACTCGCCACGGCAATCCCGGACCTCGCCGCGGGCAGCCCGGCGCCACGACTGCCGGGCGTGACCCCGTTGCAGCTGCTCGGTGCGCTCGGTCACGTCGACTTCCCCGGCGTGGTCGGGGAGGCGGAGCTGACCGTCAACCTCGGGCTACCCGACCTCCCGGACGGCGCCCTGGGCAGCTCTCCGTTGCTGGGGCTGCTCGGGAGCCATCCGGTCCAGGTCTGGATCGCCGCGGACGGTCGTTTCCGCTTGGCCGTCCTGGGCCGCCTCCAGGAGCAGGACATCGTCGACGACGGCCACCTGGTGTGGATCTACAACTCGGTCGACAACTCGGTGATCCGGATCCCGCTGTTCGCGGCGAGATCGCCGGCGCGGGCAAACCGTTCGGGTCGGCCCGGCATCGGCATCGGCGTGCTACTGGCCGCAGCCGCCGCAGACACGGCGAGCGGCGTCGGGCCACCGGTCCGGATCGCCGGCCGCCCTTGCTACCAGCTGGTCCTCGCGCCACGCAGCCCGGACACCCTGCTGCGCTCGCTCCGGCTGGCGATCGACCCGCAGAGCGACCTCCCGCTGCGCCTCCAGTTGTTCGGCAGGTCGAGCACACCCGCGGTCGAACTGACCTTCACCTCGATCCGGGTCGCGGCGCCACCGGTTGCCCTGCTGAGCTTCACCCCACCACCGGGTGTCGGGACCGGCCAGCTGCTCACCACCGCCCGCTCCGGAACGCCGACGAGCACGCAGATCAGGCTCGGGGATGGATGGGACGCGGTCGCCGTCCTGGACCATTTTCCCCTCAACGGCGGCTCCGCCGCCCTCATCACCGAACTCGGCAGTAGAACCCAGACGGGTGTGCTGCTCACCACCAGCCTGCTCTCCGTGCTGCTCACCCGGTCGGGACGGCTGATCGCCGGGCCGGTCCCGCCCGACCGACTCGCCAACGTTGCCGGCAGTCCATGACCGCGGCGATCGCGACCGACGGGCTCACCAAACACTTCCGGGGGGCACCCAGTGCGGCGGTCGACCACCTGGCGCTCGACGTGCCGGTCGGCGCGGTCTACGGGTTCCTCGGTCCGAACGGCTCGGGCAAAACCACCACGATCCGGATGCTGCTCGGCCTGATCTCCCCAACCGAGGGGTCGGTCGAGCTGTTCGGCCAGCCGATCCCCGGCGCGTCGGCCCGACTCCTCCCCCGGGTCGGTGCGCTGGTCGAGGGGCCCGCCTTTCATCCTTACCTGTCCGGCCGGGCGAACCTGCGCCGGCTGGACGCGGTGGACGCGACCGTGGACCCCGGGACCTCGCCGGCCCGGGTCGACTCGGCACTCGACCGGGTCGGCCTGCTCGCCGCGGCCGAAAAGCGCTACCGGGTGTACTCGCTGGGCATGCGGCAGCGGCTCGGGCTGGCGGCGGCGCTGCTCCGACCGCGTGACCTGTTGGTGCTCGACGAGCCGACCAATGGCCTGGACCCGCAGGGCACCCGCGAGGTGCGGACGCTGATCCGCGACGTCGCCGCCGACGGGCTCACCGTCTTCGTCTCCTCGCACCTGCTGGCCGAGGTCGAGCAGACCTGTAGCCATGTGGGGATCATGGGCGCCGGGCGGCTCGCATACCAGGGTTCGCTCCGGGACCTGCACGCCCAGGGCGTCCGGCGGGCCCAGGTCACCACCCCCGACCCGGGCCTGGCCCGGGACATCCTGGCCGGCCTGCCGACCGTCGACGTGGCGACCACCGCCGACGGCCCCGAGGGCGCGCTGCTGAGCGTCGCGCTGGGCTCCGCCGCGGCGGAAGACGTGGTCGCCGCGCTGGTTCGAGCTGGCGTGCGGATCCGGGGTTTCACGGTGGAACGGGCCACGCTCGAAGACGTCTTCGTCGCGTTGACCGGTGAGGGTTTCGATGTCGCCCGCTGAGCCGCCGGCCCACCCCGGGGCGTTTCGGCGGGCACTGGGCAGCGAGCTGCGGCTCGTCTACGGACGCCGGCGCAACCAGGTTCTGCTCGTCGTCCTGGGGGCCGGCGCGATGCTGCTCGGGATCGCGGTGAAGGCGTCCAGCCCGCACACCGGGCAGGGGCCCCAGTTCCTCGACCGGGTCGCCGGCAACGGCATGTTCCTCGTCTTCGGCGCCCTCGTGGTCATGCTTCCGGTCTTCCTCCCGCTGGTGGTAGCCGTCGTCGCCGGTGACAGCCTGTCCGGCGAGGCGAGCAGCGGAACGCTGCGCTACCTGCTCACGGTGCCGGTGGGGCGGACCAGGCTGCTCGTCATGAAATGGCTGGCCGCACTGCTGTTCGCGACCAGCGCCGTGTTCACCATCGCCATCGTCGCCCTGATCACCGGCGCCGTTCTCTTCCCGTTCGGCCGGGTCACCCTGCTGTCCGGGAGCACGGTCAGCCTGGCCGACGGGCTGCTCCGCTCGGCCGGCATCGCCGGGTACGTCGCGATCTCGCTGGTCGGACTGGTCACCATCGGACTGGCCTTCTCGACCCTGACCGAGGTGCCCGTCGCGGCGATGGCCCTGACGCTCGGCTTCGTCATCGTCGCCGCCGTGCTCGACACGGTGCCGCAGGTCGCCTGGTTGCACCCCTACCTGCTCGACGAGCATTGGCTCGACTTCGGGGAACTGCTCCGGGCCGCCCCCCGGGCCGGGCCGCTGCTCGCCGGGATATGGGTGCAGGTGTCGTACACGGTCGTCGCCGGCGCGGTCGCCTGGGCCAGGTTCGGCTCAGCCGACATCACCGTTTGAGCCGCGCTGGAGCCAGCTCTGCCGCGCCCCGATGTCGGCGTTCGCGCGGCCAGCGGAACGGGCGGCGGCGGTCACCGGGGTGGGCCATAGCTTGTCGATCTCGGCGTTGAGCTCGGCACCGACGAGCACCGCCAGCGCAGTGATGTAGAGCCAGATCAGCACGGCGACGACGGCACCGAGCTGGCCGTAGGCCGACGTGCCGGTCACCTGGGTGGACAGGTACAGCCGGAGCAGGTAGCTGCCGAGCAGCCACAGCGCGAGCGCCACGGCCGCGCCCGGCAGGGTCCGTCGCCACGGCACCCGGACCGGCACGGCGACGTGGTAGAGCGTCGCCAGCAGCGCGGTGCTCACCACCGCGACGACCGGCCAGTACAGGATCCCGACCACCGTCGAGGACAGTGCCCGGGAGACCAGCTTCGGCCCGGCGACGAGCAGCGGAAGCACGGCGATCCCGACGACGACCCCCGCGAGGTAGATGGCGAAGCTCACCAGACGGCTGCGGATGATCCCGCGGATGCCGTGCAGCTCGTAGGCGATCGTGATCGCATCCACGTAGACGTTCATCGCCCGCGAGCCCGAGTACAGGGAGATCAGGAAGCCGATCGACACCACCCCGGCCCGCCCGGAGGTGAGGACGTTGTTCAGGATCGGTTGCACGACCGTGGTCACGGTGTGCGGGGCGAGCACGGCCTGCGCGGCCTTGAGCACCTCCAGCCGGATGTCGTTGATCGTGTCGGCGCCGAGGACCCCATGCAGGTATCCGAGGGTGCCGAGCACCCCGAGCGCGAGCGGCGGCAGGGACAGCAGCGCCCAGAAGGCCGCCTCCGCGGCGAGGCCGGTGACCCGGTCCCGGAACAGCTCGACGACGGTGCCCCGGACCAGCGTCCAGGCGGCCGGCAGCCCGTGCGGCCGGGCCGGTACGGGCAGGGCCCCGCCCTCGCCAGGCTGCGTCTCGACGGCGGATGCCACTCAACCACGGTAGGGGTGGGGCACTCCACACCGGACTGAACCATGGTTCACTCTTTAGATGGCCTACCGGCGCACCGCCTCCGTCGAAGCCCGGCTCGCCGGAACCCGACGCCGGCTGCTCGACGCGGGCGTCGATCTGCTCGCGCAGGACGGGTACAACGGGCTGACCGTCGATGCGCTGGCCCGGGCGGCCGGGGTCGCCACCGGCACCGTCTACCGGCACTTCAGCGGCAAGCCGGCGCTCGTCACCGAGCTGTTCCGGGAGCTGGCGGCCACCGAGCTCGCGGCGGTGCGGCGGGCCGCCGCCGGTCCCCGGCCGGCCCCCGACCGGCTCGCGGCCGCGGTCGCCACCTTCGCCGCGCGCGCGCTCGCGGCGCCACGGGTCGCGTTCGCCTTGCTCGCCGAACCCGCCGATCCCGCCATCGACGTCGCCCGGCTGGCCTTCCGCCGGGCCTACGCCGAGCTGTTCGCCGGGCTGATCGCCGAGGCGGTCGACGCCGGCGAGCTCCCGCCCCAAGATCCCGCGGTCAGCGCGGCCGCCCTGGTCGGCGCGATCGGCGAAGCCCTGATCGTGCCCCTCGCCGCCCCCCCGCGGGTCCCCGCCGGCTCGGCCGACCGGCTGATCGCCGAGCTGATCGGCTTCTGCCTGCGCGGCGCCGGCGGGTCCGGTCCGCACCGAGAATCGAGGCTGCCCGCATGAGTCGCACCCACGAAGTCACCAACCAGGTCCCGCCACTCGTCGACTACGACGTCGCCGGCGCCGACCACGCCCTGGTCGAGGGCGTCGAGCGGCACGCCGACTGGGCCGTCGAAGGGCTCGCGGAACTTGGCCGACTGGCCGGCTCCGAACCAGCCCAGCGCTGGGGCCGCGAGGCCAACGAGTTCCCGCCCCGGTTGCTGACCCACGACCGGTACGGCAACCGGATCGACGAGGTGGAGTTCCACCCGTCCTGGCACCGGCTGATGGAGGTGGCGGTCGGCGCCGGGTTGCACGCCGCACCCTGGCAGCACCCGACCCCGGGCGCGCACGTCGACCGGGCGGCGCGCTTCTACACCTGGTCCCAGGTGGAGGGCGGACACGGGTGCCCCATCTCGATGACGTATGCGGCGGTACCGGCGTTAAAGATGGAACCGGCGGTCGCGGCGACCTGGGTGCCCCGGCTGACCGCGCCCACCTACGACTTCGGGCTGCGTTCCCCCGGCGCGAAGCTCGGCTGCCTGGCCGGCATGGGGATGACCGAGAAGCAGGGCGGCTCCGACGTCCGGGCCAACACCACCCGGGCGGTGCCCACCGGCGCCGACGGCGAGTATCTGCTCACCGGGCACAAGTGGTTCTGCTCGGCGCCGATGTGCGACATGTTCCTCGTGCTCGCGCAGGCTCCCGGTGGCCTCACCTGCTTCCTGGTGCCGCGGGTGCTCGAGGACGGCACCCGCAACCCGTTCCGGCTACAGCGGCTCAAGGACAAGCTGGGCAACCGGTCCAACGCGTCGAGCGAGGTGGAGTTCGAGGACACCTGGTCGGTCCGGATCGGCCCCGAGGGGCGGGGTGTCCCCACGATCATCGAGATGGTGACCCTCACCCGACTCGACTGCGTCACGGGCTCGGCGGCGTTGATCCGCCAGTCGGTCGCCCAGGCCTGCCACCATGCCCGGCACCGGCGAGCCTTCGGTGACTACCTCGTCGACAAGCCACTGATGAACGCGGTCCTGGCCGACCTTGCGGTCGAATCGGAGGCTGCGACAACGCTCATGCTGCGCCTCGCCGCCGCGGTCGACGCCGCGGATGACCCTGTCGAGGCCGCGTTCGCCCGGCTCGCCCTGGCGGCCGGGAAATACTGGGTGTGCAAGCGCGGCGCAGCGGTCACCGCGGAGGCCCTGGAGTGCCTCGGGGGCAACGGTTTCGTCGAGGAGAGCGGGATGCCCCGGCTCTACCGGGAGGCCCCGCTCAACTCGATCTGGGAGGGCTCCGGCAACGTCAACGCGCTCGACGTGCTCCGGGCGCTCGGCAAGGAACCGGAGAGCGTCGTGGCGTTCGAGGCCGAGCTCGCCCACGCCCGCGGCGGTGATCGGCGCCTCGACGCCGAGGCGGATGCGCTGCGCGGGGACCTGGCCGAAGCCGCGGCCGATCCGGTCGGAGCACAACGCACCGCCCGGCGGCTCGTCGAGCGCATCGCCCTTGTCCTTCAGGGGACGTTGCTCGTGCGGTTCGCCCCGCCGGCGGTGGCCGACGCCTTCTGCGCCAGCCGGTTGGGCGGCGACTGGGGACACGCGTTCGGCACCCTGCCGCGGGGAACCGACACGGCGTCCATCGTCGAGCGCGCCACTCCGAAGCCGGGCTGAGCGCCGGCCCCCCGGTAGCCTGCCTTCGGATGGTGAACGTCGGGGGCCACGGGCCGAACGGAGGCGGATGAGGATCTGGCCAGGGGCGCCGTACCCGCTCGGCGCAACGTTCGACGGCACCGGAACGAACTTCGCCCTGTTCTCCGAAGCCGCGCAGCGCGTGGACCTGTGCCTGTTCGAGCCCGACGGCACCGAGACCCGGGTCACGATGCCGGAGCGCGACGCGCTGGTCTGGCACGCGTACCTCCCGGACGTCGGGCCGGGGCAGCGGTACGGCTTCCGGGTGCACGGCCCGTACGAACCCGCGACCGGCATGCGCTGCAACCCGGCGAAGCTGCTGCTCGACCCCTACGCGAAGGCGATCGACGGGCAGGTCGACTGGAAGCCGCCGGTCTTCTCCTACGACTTCGGCGACGAGGACAGCCTCAACACCGAGGACTCCGCCGCACACACGATGAAATGCGTGGTGGTCAGCCCGTACTTCGACTGGGACAACGACCGGCCGCCGCGCCGCGCCTACAACGAAACGGTCATCTACGAGGCGCACGTCCGCGGGCTCACCATCAACCATCCCGGGATCCCGACCGAACTGCGCGGCACCTACGCCGGGTTGGCGCACCCGGCGATGATCGAGTACTTCACCCGGCTCGGGATCACGGCCGTCGAGTTGATGCCCGTGCACCAGTTCGTGCACGACTCCCGGCTGGTCGAGCGCGGGCTGTCCAACTATTGGGGTTACAACACGATCGGGTTCTTCGCCCCTTACTCCGGCTACTCCTCGGTCGGCCTCGAGCGCAGCGTCCAGGAGTTCAAGGGGATGGTGAAGTCCCTGCACGAGGCGGGGATCGAGGTCATCCTCGACGTGGTCTACAACCACACGGCCGAGGGGAACCACCTGGGGCCGACCCTGTCGTTCCGCGGGATCGACAACCCGGCGTACTACCGGCTCGTCGAGGACGAGCCGCGCTACTACATGGACTACACCGGGACCGGAAACTCGCTCAACGTTCGGCACCCCCACGCCCTACAGGTCATCATGGACTCGCTGCGGTACTGGGTGATCGACATGCACGTCGACGGTTTCCGGTTCGACCTTGCGTCCGCCCTGGCCCGCGAGTTCTACGACGTCGACCGGCTCTCGACGTTCTTCGACCTCGTCCAGCAAGACCCGGTGGTGAGCCAGGTCAAGCTGATCGCGGAGCCCTGGGACGTCGGCGAGGGCGGCTATCAGGTCGGCGGCTTCCCGCCGCTCTGGTCGGAGTGGAACGGGAAGTACCGCGATTGCGTCCGCGACTTCTGGCGGGGCGAGCCGGCGACCCTCGCCGAGTTCGCCTCCCGTTTCACCGGCTCCAGTGACCTGTACGCGTCGAGTAGCCGCCGCCCCTACGCGTCGGTGAACTTCGTCACGGCGCACGACGGCTTCACGCTGCACGACCTGGTCTCCTACAACGACAAGCACAACGGCGACAACGGCGAGGACAACCGGGACGGCGAGAGCCACAACCGGTCCTGGAACTGCGGGGCGGAAGGGCCCACCGACGACCTCGAGATCGTGGCCCGGCGGGAGCAGCAGAAACGCAACTTCCTCACCACGCTGATGCTTTCTCAGGGCGTGCCGATGTTGCTGCACGGTGACGAGCTCGGGCGGACCCAGCGCGGGAACAACAACACCTACTGCCAGGACAACGAGATCGCGTGGGTGGACTGGTCTGCCGCGCGGGAGAACGACCTGCTCACCGAGTTCACAGCGAAGCTCATCCACCTGCGCCGGGATCACCCGGTGTTCCGGCGCCGGCGCTACTTCGACGGCCTGCCCTTCCGCGGCTCCGCGGGCCTCGACGACATCGCGTGGCTCACCCCGTCGGGGACCCCCATGTCCGACGACGACTGGGCGACCGGCTTCGCCAAGTCCATCCAGATCTTCCTCAATGGTGGCGGGATCCACGAGATGGATGCCCGCGGCGAGCAGGTCGTGGACGACTCGTTCCTCCTGCTCTTGAACGCCCACCACGAGTCACTCGAGTTCACCATCCCCGACGAGAGCTACGGCGCGACCTGGGAACTCGTGATCGACACCGCGGCGCCGCTGGTCGACGTGGAGCTCGACCCCGACGGAGGCGCCAAACCGGGGGCCGTCCGGACCGTCGACGCCCGATCCATGCTCGTCTTCCAGCGTGCCTTCTGACCGGACGCCGACGGCCACCTACCGGATCCAGCTCCAGCCCGGATTCGGTTTCGCCGCCGCCGCTGCCGCCGTGCCGTACCTGGCTCGGCTCGGCGTCAGCCATCTCTACCTCTCCCCCATCCTGCAGGCCGTACCGGGTTCCACCCACGGCTACGACGTCGTCGACCACGGCCGGCTCTCCGCCGAGCTCGGCGGGGAGCCGGGCTGGCGGCGGCTGGTCGACGCAACCCGAAGCGCCGGGCTCGGCATCGTCGTCGACCTGGTCCCCAACCACATGGCGATCCCCGCCCCCGAGTGGCTCAACCCGGTCATCTGGGACGTGCTCCGCGACGGCCGCGGCGCCACCCACGCCGGCTGGCTGGACGTGGACTGGTCGGCCGGACATGACCGGCTGGTGTTGCCGCTGCTCGCCGACCCCGCGGACACCCCGGTGCTGGATCCCCGCGGCGGCCCGGGCGACACCCCGGTGCTGCGCTACCGCGAACACGCCTTCCCGCTGGCCCCGGGCACCGAGCGGCTCGGGCCGCAGGCCCAGCTCGACGCTCAGCACTACCGGCTCGCGCACTGGCGCGAGGACCCCAACTACCGTCGCTTCTTCAACGTCAACTCGCTGATCGCGATCCGGGTGGAGGAGCCGGCGGTCTTCGACTCGACGCACCGCCTGCTTCTCGACAAGCTGGCCAGCGGCGACGTCACGGGACTGCGGGTCGACCATCCGGACGGGCTGGCCGACCCGGACGGCTACCTGTCCCGGCTCCGCGCGCGCGCCCCTGAGGCGTGGATCGTGGTCGAGAAGATCCTCGAACCCGGCGAGCCGCTGCGCGCCGCGTGGCCGGTCGCCGGCACGACCGGCTACGACGCGCTGGACGCGGTCAGCAACGCCTTCGTCGACCCCTCGGCCGCCCCCCGGCTGACCGAGATCTACCGGCGGCGGACCGGGATCCGACAACACTTCGCGGCGCTGGCGGTGGATACGAAGCGGGCTACCGCGTTGCGCCTGCTCCGGGCCGAAACGAACCGGCTGGCACGCGCCGCCGGCCGGCCGCTGGCGATCGAGCCGATGGCCGAACTGCTCGCCGCATGGCCGGTGTACCGGACGTACGTGCCGGCCGGCGGCCCGGCGGACGACTCCGATGCCCGGGTGGTCGCCGAGGCGGCCGCCGTCGCCGGGGCGAACCGGCCGGCTGACATCCCGCTGTTCGCCGAGTGGACTCACCGGATCCTCGCCGGGGACGGTGAGCTGAGCCGCCGCTTCCAGCAGACGACCGGAATGGTCACGGCCAAGGGCGTGGAGGACACCGCCTTCTACCGCTACCACCGGCTTTCCGCGCTGTGCGAGGTGGGCGGGAACCCGGGCCGGGTGGGCGCCCCGACCGCCGCCTTCCACGCATTCGCCGGCCGGCTGGCCCGGGACTGGCCGTGCACCATGACCACACTGTCCACGCACGACACCAAGCGGGCGGAGGACGTGCGGGCCCGGCAGCTCGTCGTCGCCGAGATCCCCGGCGAGTGGGATGACGCGGTCGAACGCTGGCACCAGCGGGCAACGGCACCCGACCCGAACATCGAGTACCTGTTCTGGCAGACCCTGGTCGGCGCGTGGCCGCTGTCGCCCGAGCGGGCGGCGGGCTACCTCGAGAAGGCCGCCCGGGAAGCCAAGGAGCACACCAGCTGGACCGACCCGGAACCGCTCCATGAGGACGCCCTCCGGCGATTCTGCGATGCCGTGTTCGCCGACGCCGCGCTGCTCGACGACCTCGCCGGTTTCGTCGCCCGCATCGACTCGGCGGCCGCCGCGGTCAGCCTCGGAAGCAAGCTCGCCCAGCTCACGATGCCCGGGATCCCGGACGTCTACCGGGGAGCTGAGACGGTCAGCCGGGCCCTCGTCGACCCGGACAACCGGGCGCCGATGGATCTCGAGGACCTGACCGGAAGGCTCGACCGGCTGGCCGATCTCACCGGGCCGCCACCGCCGTCCGAGCTGGCCGAGGCGAAGCTGTGGCTGACCACCCGGACCCTGCGGCTGCGCCGGGAGCACCCGGAATGGTTCGACGCGGCAGCCGGCTACACCCCGGTCACCGCCGAGGGGCCGGCCGCCGGACACCTGCTCGGCTTCCGCCGCGGCGGGCCGGTCACGGTGCTCACCCGGCTCCCGGTCGGGCTGGCCGGAGCCGGCGGTTGGCGGGACACCGCGTTGGACCTGGCCCCCGGCGGCGCGACCGACGCGTTGACCGGGCGGCGGCACCCCGGCGGCCGGTGCCGGGTGGCCGATCTGCTCGAGATCTGGCCGGTCGCTTTGCTCGTGCCCGGGGCAGGGTAGGCCCAGCGGGGTGGCAACGTTGCGGGTTTGGGCGCCGGCCGCCGGCCGGGTCGACGCTGCGCTCGGCGCGGACCGGCGGGAGATGCGCCTCGAGGGCGGCGGCTGGTGGTCGGTGGTGGCGCCCGACCTCGGCGCCGGCGACGACTACTCCTTCGCGATCGACGGCGGGGACGGGCTACCGGATCCGCGTTCGGCCTGGCAGCCACAGGGCGTTCTCGGCCCGTCGCGCCTGGTGGACCACGGCAGCTTCGCCTGGCACGACGACAACTGGCGGGGGGTCCCGGTAGCCGGCCGGGTCCTCTACGAGCTGCACATCGGCACCTTCACCCCGGAAGGGACATTCGACGCGGCGGCGCTGCGCCTGCCCGATCTGGTCGAGTTCGGCATCGACGTCATCGAGCTCATGCCGGTGGCGGCGTTCGACGGGGACCGCGGCTGGGGGTACGACGGGGTCGCGCTCTACGCCGTGCACGAACCCTACGGCGGCCCGGAAGGCCTCAAGCGCTTCGTCGACGCGGCCCACCGGCTCGGCCTGGGTGTGGCACTCGACGTCGTCTACAACCACCTGGGCCCGTCGGGAAACGTGCTCGGCCGGTACGGCCCGTACTTCACCGGGGAGCACCAGACGCCCTGGGGGTCCGCGGTCAACCTGGACGGGCCGGGGTCGGACGAGGTTCGGGCGTTCCTCATCGACAACGCGCTCGCCTGGCTGCGCGACTACCACGTCGACGGGCTGCGGCTCGACGCCGTCCACGCCCTCGCCGACGACCGGGCCACCCATGTGCTCGAGGAGCTGGCCATCGAGGTGCAGTCGCTCGGCGCGCGGCTCGGTCGCGCGGTCTTCCTGATCGCCGAGTACGACCGCAACGACCCCCGGCTGATCACCTCGCGGGAGGCCGGTGGCTACGGCCTCGACGCGCAATGGTGCGACGACGTCCACCACGCCATTCACGCGACCCTCACCGGCGAGCGGCAGGGCTACTACTGCGACTTCGGATCCCTCGCCACGCTCGGCAAGGCGCTGAGCGGTGGATTCGTCCATGACGGGACGTACTCCGCTTTCCGGGAACGGGGGCACGGCCGGCCGTTCGACCGGTCCCGGGTCCCCGGCCACCGGTTGGTCGCCTACGCCCAGACCCACGACCAGGTCGGGAATCGGGCGACCGGCGAGCGGATCTCGTCGCTGATCCCGGTCGAGCGGCTGCACATCGCCGCAGCGCTCGTTCTCACCAGCGCGTTCACGCCGATGATCTTCATGGGCGAGGAGTGGGGCGCGTCGACCCCTTGGCAGTACTTCGCCTCCTTCGCGGACCCCCAGCTGTCCCGGGCGGTCACCGAAGGTCGCCGCGCCGAATTCGCCGACCACGGTTGGGATACGACCGAGGTCCCGGACCCGGTCGATCCGGCGACCGCCCAGCGCTCGATCCTCGACTGGGCCGAGCGGGAGGCGGCCGAGCATGCCGAGCTCCTCGACTGGCACCGCCGGCTGATCCGGCTGCGCCGGGAGATGCCCGACCTCGCGGACGGCCGACTCGACCGGGTCGTGTGCAGCTACGACGAGGCGGCCGGCTGGTTCGTCATGCGCCGCGGCGGTCTCGCCGTCGTCGTCAACCTGGCCCCGGCTCGGCAGCCGATCCCGGTCGGCGCCACCCCCACCGGCGTGCTGCTCGCGTCAGCCGGGGGCTTCGTCTACCGGGACGGCGAGGTCGAGATCGACGCCGACTCGGTGGCGATCGTCGCGGTCGCGGACCGGCCCGTCGCCGGGCCGCACGCCGAGAGCCCACCGGCGAGTTAGCCGCCCCGCCCGCCCGTGATTCACTGCGGCATGCGTCGCCTGTACCCGGAGCCGGCGGACCCGGTGGACCTCGCCGAGATGTACGCGGTGAGCGGCGAGCGCCACGTGCGGGCGAACATGGTGGCCACCGTCGACGGGGCGATCTCCGTGGACGGGCGGTCGGGGGGTGTGTCCGGGCCGGCCGACCACGAGCTCTTCCTCCTGCTCCGCGGCCTAGCCGACGTCATCCTGGTCGGGGCCGGCACGGTGACGGCGGAAAGCTACGGACCGGCCCGCCCCACGGCCGCGATCCGGGAGCAGCGCCGGGCCCGCGGGCTGGCCGAGGTCCCCCCGGTGGCCGTGGTCACGTCCCGGCTCTCCCTCGACCTCGGGCTGCGCTTTTTCACCGAGGCCGTCGTCCGACCGCTGGTCCTCACCACGGCGCGCGCCCCGGCGGGGCGGCGGTCGGCCGCCGCGGAACTGGCCGACGTCGTCGTCGTCGGCGACGACTCGGTCGATCTGCCGGGCGCGCTGGCGGAGCTGGCCGACCGGGGGTTGGGCCGGGTGCTCTGCGAGGGCGGTCCGACGCTGCTGGCACAGCTGGTCGCCGCCGGCGTCCTCGACGAGCTCTGCCTCACCATCAGCCCGCTGCTGGTCGGCGGCGACGCGCCTCGGATCCTGAAAGGCGGACCGGTGGGCCCGCGCCCGGCCCGGCTGATCCATCTCCTCGAAGCCGACGGCGAGCTGTTCGCCCGGTACGCCCTCGGGTCACCGGGCTAGCTTCGGGCTAGCTCTGGGCTAGCTTCGGGCTAGCTCCCCCCCGCGGCGGCGTCTGCGCTTCGACCGCGCAGCTGCCCGTCATGCCGCCGGTCGCTCCGAATGATCAACGCTGTCGTCGACCGATCCTCTTACCTGTTCGGCTGGTCAGCCATGCAGCGCCGTGCGGGCAGTTTCGACCTTCATGACCAAGCGCCCAGTACCCGTCACGGGTTGGAAACCGTGGTGGCGATAGAACCCGTGGGCCGCATCGTCGATGGCATCGACAAGGATCAGCCGTCCGCCAGCGGCGCCGGCCGCGGCCACGATGACCTCTAGGGCGTCAAGCAGGAGTTGAGTTCCCTGACCTCGACCGTGCAGGCTTCGGTCCAACGCGAGGCGGGCCAGCAGATAGGTCGGAAGCACGCTGAACCCAGCGGAGAACGACCGCGGCACGTCAGCCCGCGACACCTGAGCCGGGGTGACTGAGTAGTAGGCGACGACGCGCACACCAGCCGGTTCAGCCCAGACATAGGTGCGGGCCGTGCCCGCACGCTGGGCGCGCAGCGCGCTGTCGTTCAACCAGGTGGTGAGCTCGGCGACGCCGGAGTCGAAGGAAGCCAGATCGTGCTCCTCGGCCAGTAGCGCCGAACGCCATTGGCTCACCTCCGAGAGTAGCCACGGCGGCGGGCGGCGGCCTTAGCCAGCACGGGAGCGGGATCGGCCTGCTCCAGGGAGTCGATCAGCGCGTCGAACTGCTCGGCGGGCATCACCGTGCTGTCAGAACGGGCCAAGACCCGATCGGCCTCAGCCAAGGCGCTGCGCAACACGAACGCGGACAGTGACTCCTGCCCCAGCGCGGCGGCGGCAGCCATGCGCTCCCGGCTGGCCTGGTCGGCGCGTAGCTCGACGCGGGCAGACTTCGCCATCGTCGTTCACCTCCCTGGCGGAAATGTACGGTACTTGTACGGCGTCGTCCAGCGGTCTACCCCCCGGGGGATGACAGGGCCCCGGAGAGGTGCTTCCTCGTCGTAGCCAACGAATCCTCCGTCACCGACAGCTTCGGCACGTGACATGGCCGATCAATCAGGACCAGCGTGGATCGAGCCGGAGGGCAGCACCCATTGCGTTGGTTGACCAGTGTGTTCGCCGATCAGGTCGAAGTCAGCGTCGTAGTGCAACACGCTGACCCGGTGACGCTCTGCGACGGCAGCGATCAGCAGGTCGGGCAGGGTCACCCCGCGATGCTGACCTGAGCGCGCCAGCGACTCTTGCACATCGATGGCACGGCGGAAGTCAGTGTCCTCAGTGTTCAGCCACTCGTAGAGCCCGTCTAGGTCGGCACGGGTGCGGAGGTAATCGGCGACGTTGCGCGCGCTGTAAAGCAATTCGAGGTGACTGACCCCGCAGAGCGCGAGCAGCCCAGCATCGAGCAGTGGAGTGAGCACGTTGCTAACGCGGGGCAGGTGAGCGCGGGCGAGGGCGCTCTTGTCGAGCAGGTAGGTCGCTATCGCCACGCTTCGCCCATCACCTCGGGATCGAGCAGGTCCGACAGTGCGCCACCGCGGATGAAGTCGACATGGCGCGCAGCCGCCCTACGACGCAAAACGTCGCGCAGGGCCGAGTTGATGGTGTCCTTCTTGGTCCTGGTACCCAACTCCGTCGCCACTTGCGCGAGTAACTCGTCATCGACATCCACGAGTGTCTTAGCCATCACCACTCCATATATCTCCTGGTTGCCATGAGGATATCCGGCGGCCCTGGGGAGTGTCCAACACCTTCCTGCCCAACCTGATCAACACCGCACCGGTCCGACCGTTGACGTTGGTGGAAGTGCAGATGAAAATTCGACAGCCACCGAGCCCCGTCGAGGCGCGCCACCCGCGTGACCCGCGCGCCGTGTCCCACTGGTCCGCCAAGATGGTCGGGTGGACCTCCCCGTCATGCCGCCGGTCGCTCCGATGCTGGCCAAGTCCGTCCCGACCATCCCCGGGCCGGGAGAGTTCACCGGCGGGGTCCTCTACGAGCCGAAATGGGACGGCTTCCGGTCGATCGTGTTCCGGGACGGCGACGAGGTCGTAATCGGCAGCCGCAACGAGCGCCCGCTGACCCGATACTTCCCCGAGGTGGTCGACGCGGCCCGACGGGAACTGCCGCCGCGGTGCGTCGTCGACGGTGAGATCGTCATCGCGACCGGGAGCGGTCTGGATTTCGAGGCCCTGCTCCAGCGGATCCATCCGGCCGACTCGCGGGTCCGGCTGCTCGCGGCACGGACCCCCGCATCATTCGTCGCCTTCGACCTCCTCGCGGTGGGCGATGAGGACCTCACGGGCGCCCGGTTCGGGGAGCGCCGGACCCGCCTCGTCGGGGAGCTCGCCGGGGCGGGGCCGCCGGTACACGTGACCCCGGCCACAGACGACCTCGCGATCGCCAGCGAATGGTTCGAGATGTTCGAAGGGGCCGGCCTGGACGGCGTCGTCGCGAAGCCGCTGGACGTCCGTTACCGCCAGAACGAGCGGGCGATGTTCAAGATCAAGCATGCCCGCACAGCGGATTGCGTGGTCGGCGGGTTCCGGTGGCACAAGTCCGGGCCCGTGGTCGGCTCGCTGCTGCTCGGCTTGTATGACGACGCCGGTCGACTTCACCACGTGGGCGTGGCGGCCTCATTCCCGATGACCCGCCGGCGCGAGTTGCTCGACGAGCTGGAGCCCTACCGGGTGGAGGCCCTGGACGGGCACCCGTGGCAGTCCTGGGCCGAAGCGGAGGGGTCGGCTCGGCTACCCGGCGCCCAGTCCCGCTGGAATGCCGGCAAGGACTTGTCGTGGGAGCCGGTGCGCGCCGATCTGGTCTGCGAGGTGGCCTACGACCACATGCAGGGCGAGCGATTCCGGCACGCTACCCGGTTCCTGCGCTGGCGGCCCGATCGCCAACCCGCGTCGTGCACCTACGCCCAATTGGAACGGCCGACGCGCTTCAACCTGTCCGAGGTGCTCGGGGGGAGCTGACGCCGGCGGCGAGACGAGCCCGGACATCGCGGGTAACGACCCGCTCGGCGAGAAACGAGCAGAACGGCACGGTGCCGGCGGCCATGACGAGCAGGGCCCGGACCGGGTGCCAACGACACCTGATGGCCAGGTCGATGGCGGCGAGCAGGTAGGCGATGAACAGGAACCCGTGCAGCGGTCCGACGATCTCGACCACGATCTTGTTGCCACCGGCGTACCTCAGCGGCACGCCGACGCAGACCAGGATCACCAGGCCGGTGCCGACTACGTAGGCGAGCACGCGATATCGGGTGAGCGCGGCGGACAACGCTATGCCCGGGTGCTCGCGTGCAACCGGGCGAGGTAACGGTTGTACGCCGCGAGCTCGGCGTCCTCCTCGGCATCGGCCGGCGGTACCGGCCGCCGGTTCGCCACGACGAGGGTGCGCGGCAGCGACGGCTCGCCGACCTTCCCGTCCGGCCCGGGCCGCGCCCGCGGTCGGGCGACTTCGCGGACCGCCCGCCCCCAGCCGTAGAGGACGACCGCGGCGAAGGTCCACCACTGCAGGCCGTAACCCAGGTTCACCAGGTCGCCCGAGCCGTAGAGGGCCTTGTCCCACTGCCACCGGCCGAGCAGCGCGCAGGCCGAGATGCCGGCGATCACGAGCAGCGTCAAACCCCACCACTTCGGCGACTTCAGCACCCGGCCCACGCGGTCGAGGTTACCCGCTGCCGTCGCTGGCTTCCGGCCTGCCCGGCCCGCGGTCTCCGGGCCGCTCCGCTGCCCCGATCACGCTGGGTGACTGATCCGATCTGACTAGGGACAGTCACGCAGAGCAGCCGTTACGGTGCGTACAGTTATCGATCGGTTCCGGCGGTTGCGGGGTCACTCAGTGTTCAGGTCGTCCGCTCCCAGGCGCGACACGCAGGGGCCGCGGGCAGCCCTGTCGCCCGCTGCGCGGACCGATGTGGCGATGTCGTTGCTCCGCGCCGGGGCGGTGATCGTGTCCCTGCTCGCCACCCGGACCGTCGGCCGGGCGGGGTCGGAGCACTTCGAGCTGAGCCGGCCGGTGGTCGCGCACCTGCTCCTCCTGGCGACGGTGCCGGTCACGCTGGCGCTGGCTCTCCGGCTGCGCCGGGACCGCCAGGTTCGCGTCCTCGGCGCGCTGGCGACCCTCGCCGATATCGCGTTCTACGCCGGCTTCCAAGCGGCCTTCCACGGGATACCCGGCATCGGGACGGCCGTCGTTCTGGTGATTCTCATCGAGGGTCCGGTCCGTTACGGGTTGATCGGGTCGCTCGCCACCGCTGTGCCGGTCTGCCTGATCACGGTGATCTGGCCTCAGCTCGACACGACCCGCCACCGGTTGGGTTCGACGACGGCGATCCTCATCGTGCTCGGCATCACGGTCCTGTCGACGCTGGCCCACCGGATGGTGCGCCGCAACAGCGCGGCCGTGCGGGACGCGCAGGAGCGGTTCGAGGTCGCGTTTCAGCACACCACCGCAGGGATCGCGGTCCTCGACGGCGACGGGGTCGTGACCGAGGTCAACCCGGCCCTGCTGCGTCTGCTCGGCCGTCCCGACGGCCTACCGCCCGGAACCCGCTTCACCGAGTTGGCCCCGGAGCCCACCCGGACGGTGGTGGCGGACGCCATCGGCCACGTCCTGTCCGAGCGTGCGCCGGGAGCCCGGCTGAAGATCCGGCTGGCCGGGTCGGACGGCGACCGGTGGGCATTCCTCTCGGTCGCCCGGCTCGGGCCGGCGGACGGCCGCTCGCGGCTGCTGGTTCAACTCGAGGACATAACCGAACGCGAGATCATCGAGCATCGCCTGTCCGCCCAGGCGCGGTGCGACGCCCTCACCGGGTTGGGCAACCGTTTGCTGCTGATGGACGTCGTCGACCATGACCTGCGCGGCGGGTCCGGGCTGCCCTCCGGGCTGCTTTTCGTCGATCTCGACCGGTTCAAGCAAGTCAACGACGCACTCGGGCATGCCAGCGGGGACGAGCTGCTCATCGCCGTCGCCGACCGGATCCGGCGACTCGTGCGACCGGCGGATGTCGTCACCCGGATCGGCGGTGACGAGTTCGTCGTCCTCTGCCGTGCCCTGACCGCGCCGGATGAGGCCGTCTTCGTCGCCCGCAGAATCGTGGAGGCGCTACGCGAACCGGTATCGGTCAGCCGTGGTGAGGTGATCTCCTACGCCAGCATCGGGGTCGCGCTTTCAGACGGTGGCGACACGTCCGCCGACTCGTTGCTAGCAGATGCGGACACCGCGATGTACCGGGCCAAGCAGGCCGGCGGGAACCGGGTCGAGGTGTTCAGCCTGCCGATGCGGCAAGCGGTGCGCCGCCACCACGCGCTGGAGACCAAGTTGCGACAGGACCTGGTGGCCGAGCGCCTCGAACTGCACTACCAGCCGATGGTGGACCTTCGCACCGGTTCCTTCAGCGGGGTGGAGGCGCTGCTGCGGTGGCCGGGCGACGCCGACATCGACGTTGGTGACGCGATCAGCGTCGCAGAGGAGAGCGACCTCATCGTCCAGGTCGGCGAATGGGTTCTGGCGACGGCACTCGCCGGTGGCCCCCGGTGGCGGGCCCCGGCCGGAGCCCCCGCAGCGGCGCAACTCGCGATCAACGTGTCCACCCGGCAGCTGGTCCGACCGGGCTTCATCGAATCGGTGCTGTCGCTGCTCGAAGCCACCGACACCTACCCGGCCCAGGTGTGCCTGGAAGTCACCGAGACGGCGCTCGTCGAGAACGTCGAACCGGTCGTCGCAGTGCTCGAGGAACTGCGCGGGCACGGGTTCCGGCTCGCGATCGACGACTTCGGCACGGGCCACGCGTCGTTGACCTACCTGGCCCGGTTCCCGGTGGACGCGGTCAAAGTGGACCGTTCCTTCGTCGCCGGGCTCGGCAACGACCCGGCCAGCGAGGTCATCGTGCGCAGTGTCGTGGCCATGGCGCATGCGCTCAAGATGAGCGTGGTCGCCGAGGGCGTCGAGACGCTGACCCAGCTCGAGATCCTGCTCGACGCCGGGTGCGACACGGCTCAAGGCTTCCTGTTCGCCCGCCCGCTGCCCCGCGCGGCCTGCGCGGAGGCCCTGGCCAACTCGGTGCCCTGGCCGGTCGCCCTGGCCGATCGTCGGAGCGGTCCCGACCGTGGCTACCCGGTCCCGGACATCGAGCCGGCCCGCCGCTACCGCCTGCTTCTGGACCTCGCTCGCGACGTCACCGCCCGGCTCGATCTCAACGAGGTCCTGACCTCCACCTTCGTGGCCCTGCGCCAGCTCGTGGCCTTCACCGGGGGCTCGATCCAGCTGGTGCGGGACGGCCACATTCAACTTTCCGCCGGCGACCCGGAGCCGGACGCCAGGGCCTGGGCGGCCCGCATCCCGCTCGGCTCCGGCGTCGGCGGGAAGATCGCGGCCAGCGGCGAGCCGCGCTACATCCCGGACGTCCTGGCCGACCCCGACGTCTCGCCCAACGTTCTGCGCAACAGCGCGTCAGGCGGCGTGCGCAGCTACTACGGCGTGCCACTGATCGCCGAGGGCGCGGTGATCGGCGTGCTCCAGATCGACTCGACCCGATGCGAGGCGTTCAGCGAGGACGACCGGTTCACCGTGCTGGCCTTCACCCCGATCGTCGCCGCAGCCATCCAGAACGCCCGGCTGTTCGAGCGGGAGGCCAGTAGCGCCTTCCTCACCCTCCCCTACGCCGACCGTCCGTCGGCCCGGCGGGTCGGTCGACGCGTGCCCACCGAGAGCTGAACCTGGAGGCCGTCGTGCATCCCAGACGAATCGCCATTCCGTCCGTCCTCCTGCTGGCCAGCGTCGGCCTGGCGCCCTCCGCGGCCACCGCGGACACAACTTCGGCGCTGGCCTTCCAGAAGGGCCTCCAGCTCAGCGCGCCGTTCCCCTACGGGCTCGCGCAGGGCGAACCGACCATCAGGGTGGACAACACCGGTCTGATGTACGTGATGGCACCGGGCAGCACCCCGATCGGCTGCGAGCTGTGGACCTTGCCGCCGGGTGCGCAGTCCGACGCCTTCCGCGGAGCGCCCGACGACGGTGCCGGCGGCGGGGACTGCGACGTCGCGATCAGCCCCACCACGGCGGCCGGCCAGAGCAATCCGACGATGGCGTACTCCAGCCTGAGCCTGCCGAACATCACCGTCGGGAACACGACGGACGGCGGGGCCAGCTTCTCGACGCCCAATCTCGCGGCCTCCCAGGTCCCCGGCGATGACCGCCAGTGGATGGCCTGGGGCGACGCCAACACGGTGTACCTGGACAGCCACCTGTTGGCGACCGACAACATCGGGGTCTCCGCATCCACCGACGGCGGGCTGACGTACGCCTTCCGCGGGTTCGCGATCGATGCGGCGCACATCGCGCAGGCCGCGTACAACAACGAGCTCGGGCCACTGGTCGTTGACACCGTGAGCACGGCGTCCCCGCAGCCGCTGTACACGATCTTCACCGCGCCCGCCACGGCCCTCGAGAACCTGAACTCCGCGGCCGGGGAGACCGCGGACAACAACAACGCTGTGTACCTGGCGTCCTCGACCGACGGCGGGTACACCTGGACGGACACCCCGATCTGGGTCGGCCCGACGACCGAGACCTACGACCACATCTTCCCGGCGCTCGCGATCGATGCCAGCGGCAACCTGTGGGCAGCCTGGGCCAGCGCCGAGCACATATACGTGTCGCATGCCCCCACTCGAGGCGGCGACCTCGACGACCCGACGAGCACCGACCTGTCGGTGCAACTTCTGCCCGACCCCACGATCGACCTGAGTACCCAGCCGGCCGGGACGCTCGCCTGGTCCACACCGATCCAAATCGACCAGACGGGAGCGACGGCCAACCTCTACCCCTGGATCGCCGGGGGCGGCAACGGCCGTGCCGACCTGGTCTGGTACGCGGGCACCGGGGTAAGTAACTCCGACCCGACCAACCAGTGGGTTGTTCGCTTCGCCCAGTTGCACGCCACCAACCAGGGCCTCGCGGTGGACCAGACGGTGGCAAGCGACCATGTGATCCATTACGGGGAGATCTGTACCACCGGGGTCACCTGCGGGGTGACCGGCAACCGCAACCTGCTCGACTTCTTCACCGATGCGATCACCCCGGACGGCCGGGCCGTCATCGCCTGGGCGGACGATGCGACTTCGACGGGCGCCCAGATCTATGTCACCGAGCAGTGTTCCGGGGTGAACGCGCGCAGCGGCCAGCAACTGCCGGCGGTGTGCTGACCCCGGCCTACTCGAAGGCCAGGGTCTGCACGCCACCCGCCGACCGCGGCCTGGGCAACGCGCACCAGGCGACCGCGGCGTCGAGCGGCGCCGGCCGCATCCAGAAATAGCCCTGCCCCAGATCGCAGCCGAGGCCGTCGAGGACCTCGAGCTGAGCGGGGTCCTCGATGCCTTCGGCCACCACCTGAACCCCGAGCGCATGCGCCATGTCGATGACGCCGCGGACGACGGACTCGTCCTCCCGGCTGTTCCTGATGTCCCGCACGAACGAGCGATCGATCTTGAGGAAGTCGACCGGGAACCGGCGCAGATAGCTCAATGGCGAGTATCCGGTCCCGAAGTCGTCCAGGGCGACGTTCACCCCTAGTCGTTTCAACTCGGTGAGCTTCGCGATGGTTGTCTCGGTCTCGGCCTCGCTCATGGCCGCGGTCTCGGTGATCTCCAGGATCAGCCGCTGCGGCAGGAGCCCGGAACGGGCCAGCGCATCGGCGACGTCCCCGACGACCAGGGGGTGTCGGAGCTGGCGGGCCGACACGTTGACACTCATCTGCGCCGTGGGACCGAACCGGGCTGCCTCCCGGCAGGCCGTGGCCAGGACCCAGGCCCCGATCCCGACGATCTGGCCGCTGTCCTCGACGTAGTCCATGAAGTCACCCGGCACGAGAAGCCCGCGCTCCCCGTGCTCCCAACGGATCAGGGCCTCGACTCCCACCCGCCCCCCGCTGCGCAGGTCGAGGATCGGCTGGTAGTGCAGCCGGAACTCGTCGCCGATCAACGCCCGGTCGAGCTCGGTTCGCAGCCGGGAGCGCGTCTCGGTCGCCGCCTGCATCGCCGGCACGAACAGGTCGAAGCAGTGCTTACCGCGCGCCTTCGCCGCATACATCGCCGCATCCGCGTGGGCCAGCAACTGGTCGGGATTCGCCGTCGGATCCTCGGCATGCGCAATCCCGATGCTGGTATGGACGACCACCTGGGTGTTCGCCAGCGCCACCGGCACCGCCGTCACATCGAGGATGCGCTCGATGATCGCGACCGCGGTCGCTAGCTCGGTGTTCTCCAGGAGGATGGCGAACTCGTCGCCGCCGAAGCGGGCCACCGTGTCGGCGGGACGGACACATCTGACCAGCCGGTCGGCCATCGCCCGCAGCAGTTCGTCGCCGACCCCGTGCCCGAACGTGTCGTTGACCGCCTTGAAGTCGTCGAGGTCGAGGAACGCGACGACGATAGGCATCGGCTGCCGCCGGCCGCGGTCGAGGGCCTGGCGGGCCCGGTCGAGGAACAACGCCCGGTTCGGCAGCCCGGTCAGGGTGTCGTGCAGGGCCCGTTCACGCAGCTCGTCCTCGAGCCGGCGTCGGTCGGTGACGTCCCGGGTGTTCAGCACCAGCGCGGCCACGGTCGGCTCGTCGAGCAGGTTCGTGACCGCAGTCTCGGCCGACCGATACGAACCGTCGGAGTGCCGGAACCGGCACTCGATCCGGGCGCCCTCCGAGTCCGCCGCCGTCGCCAGGGCCTCGGTGAACCGGGTCAGATCGTCGGGGTGCACCCAGTCCGTGATCGGCTGACCGAGAAGTCCCGGGGCGGGCAGGGCGAACACCCGCGTCGCTGCCGCGCTCTGGTAGCTGACGACCCCGTCCCGATCTACCAATGTGATGACGTCGCTCGAGTTCTGGGCAAGCGAGCGGAACCGGGTCTCGCTACCGGCCAGATGCTCGAAAGCCGCTCCGGCCAGGGTGGCGATGAACGCGGCCAGCTGGACCTCCTCGTCCCCGAACAGCTGGCCGATCTTCCCGTGTGTGACGTAGAAACAGGACACCGGCTCGCCGTCGACGGCGATCGGCGCCGCCAGCACGGAGCGGATCCCGGATAGCAGCAGGCTCTCGCAGTCGTCCGTGCCGGGCTCACCGGCGACGACCGGGGCGCCCAGCTCGACCGCCCGACGGAGCAGGGTGCGGCTGATCTCGTCGACCGCCTCCCCCGATTGCGTGATGAGCTGCTCGTCGTGCAGCGCCGCCACGGGGACGAGATGGCACCGCTCGCCGCGGAGCAGGGTGAGCGCCGCTTCGCGGATTGCCGCCTCCACCGCACCGCGCGAGGTTGCCGCGGTGATCATCCGCCCGACCTTCAGCAGCGTGGTGAAGCGGTCGAACAACGACACCGAGGCACCGCTGCCGCCATCCGTCTCCGAGATCGGCTCGTCGGGCGGCTCGAACCGGCGGATCGCCGCGAGCGCGTCGGCGTGCGGCTGCTGCGAACCCCCGCCGGCCATGGCGAGCTCGGCCAGGGCCAGCCGGGTCAGTGCCAGCTCGAACTGGGCACCTTGCTCCTCCGCCGTGCGAAGACTGCGGCCGAGCAAACGTTCGGCCCGCCGGCGGCGGCCGCGCAGCGACGCGACGAGGCCGGCTTCACGCAGCGCATGCGGCGCGTTGTTCCGGTAGGTGAAAGCCCACCGGCGGCTGCGGCGGGACGCGGACGCGGCCCTTCGGATCCGTGCCGAGCGCAGGGCCGGATTGTGCGCCGGGGCCGCCTCCGCGAGCCGGCGCTGGACGGTCGCGTACCACGGGTAGATGGGCGCCACGTACTCCTGGCGGAGCCCGGCCCGCCCGGCGGTCGTCATGGCGGCTTCCAGTGCCGCAGCCGCCGCGTCGAGATCCCCCTGGTCCAACAGCCGTAGCCCGGACGCGAGCTGGAGCTCGCAGGTGGTGTGCGCGTCTTCACTGCCGCCGGCGAGTTGCTCGTCGATCAGACGACCGTCGATCCGGCCACCTCGGGCCCGGGCCCAGACGCTGAGCGCGATCCCGGCGGCAGCCTGGTCTCCGATCGCCTGTGCGGCCCCCAGCACCTCGCGCGCCACATCCGCTGCCTCGGCAAGCTCGCCGGTCCGGTACAGGCAGAACGCGATGTGCCAGCCTGCGGTGTTCACCTCCCAACGGTCGCCGGTGCGCTCGAGCAGGCGCACCGCCTCGCGGCAGGCCGCCATGGCTTCGGTGTATCGGGAGGCGGCGTACAGCACGACGCCGGCGAAGCCGAGGCTCTGGCCCTGACCCCAGACGTCGTCGAGCTGCCGCCGGATCTCGAGCGAACGTTCCGCGTACTTCACCCCGCGGCCGTACCACGGCAGCATGGTCATCACCGGCGCGTGTTCGGAGTAGGCCTGCCCGAGCTCCGCGGACGGCGGGTAGCGTTCGGCCAGGTTCATCCCGCGCAGGTGGGCCCAGGCGCAGGGCACCTTCCCGGAGTGGAACCAGTACACGTAGGCCAACCGGCTGTAGAGGCGCATCGCGAGGAAGTCCTCGTCCCGCCCGTCGGCGCAGCGCCGGCCAACGGTGAGCCGGGGCAGGATCGAGTGCACCGTCTGCACCGCCAGCTCCCAGGACAACCGGACCAGCGTGAGGACGGGATGCCGCGGGATCGGCCGCCCGAGCCGGGCCAGCGCCGCCTCCAGATGCCGCTTCGCGACCGGCACGTCGCCCTGCTTGAACGCGAGATCCCCCAGCTTCCCGTCGAGCGCGGCCGCGCGGGTGGGGTCGTCCACCAGCGAGCGGGCGGCGCCCAGCTGGGTTTGCGCCTCGGCGTAGGCCCCTTGCAGCGTGAGCACGTCGCCGAGCCCCTCGCAGACCTGGATCCGGGTCACCTCGTCGGCCGGGTCGAGGCCGCGCGCGGCCATCCGGTAGTGGACGACCGCCGCGTCGAGCGCGTACTGGGCGCGGGCCAGCGAGGCGCCGGCCAGGGCGTACGGCAGCGCGTCGGCGTCCCGGCCGGCCGCACTGAGGTGGTAGGCGAGATCGAACACCGGGACTGGCTCGCCGTCGTTGCCGTTCGCGAGCGCGTCCGCGGCCCGACCGTGCAGCTCGCGCCGGGCGTCCTCGCTCAAGCGGTCGAGCAGCGCCTCACGGATCTTGTCGTGGGAGAAGCTGCAGTGACCGCTGCGATCGTCGACCCAGAGCAGCCGCCGGCTCCGGGCATCCTCGATGATGGCCGCCGCGTCGTCCGGGTCACCAGCCAAGGCGACGGCGGCGGCGATATCGAACTCCTTGCCGAGCACCGCCCCGGCCGAGAGCAGCCCGAGCGCCTCGGCGGAGAGCAACTCCAGCCGGCTGACCAGGAACGCGGCCGAGCGCCGCGCGGTCTGCACGTCCTTCAGCGCCGGTTCATCGACGACCCAACCCTCGGGCGTGCCGGTGAGCGCGCCGCACTCGACTAGTCCGCGGAGCACGGCCGCGCCCATGAACGGGTTGCCATCGGCCAGCCGGACCAGCGTGTCCAGCGCCTCCCGCGGAACCGGCCCAGCCATCGACTCGGCGAGCATCACCATCGATTCGGGCGGCAGCGGTCCGAGCCGGAGCGGGCGGGCGATCGACCGGAGCGGATGATCCGCCGGCACCTCCTCGGAACGAAATGCGGCGATCACGCCGAGATACGCGGTGGGCTGGCCGCGGTTCGCCGAGAGGCCCCGGAGCAGCCGAACCGTCAGGCCGTCGGCCCACTGGCAGTCGTCGAGTACCAGCAGCACCGGTCGTCGGGCCGACGCGACCGTGACCAGCATCTGCTGGATCGCGCCCACGCTGCGCTGCTCGCCGAACTGTTCCGGACCGGCGTCCTCGTCGGGTGCCACCCCGAGCAGCCCGCTCAGCGACGGGAGCGCCCGGGCGACCGCCGGCGCGGCGTTCCCAAGTTCCGAGATCAGCTCCGCACGTGCCTCGACGTCCGCCTCCAGGGCGACGGCCAACCCCTGCGCGATGCCGTCGAGCAGGGTGAAGGGACGCTGGGCCCCACGTGCCACCCCCTGCCCCTGTAGCACGGTGCAGCCGGCCTGGCTGGCCATTCGGGTGATCTCCGCGAGCAGGCGGCTCTTGCCCCCACCGGAATCCGCCTCGAGCAGGACCAGTCCACCGCTTCCCGCGGCAACGGCGTCGACCAGCAAGGTCAGCGACTCGATTTCGGCAGCTCGGCCGACGAACGCGGGGTCCGCCAGGTTGCGCCGCTGGTCGAGCCGGCCGATGACGATCCGCGGATCGGCCTCGCCGCCCTGCACCGCCGCCAGCAGCTCGGACAGATCGGCAGCCAGCGCCGAAGCCGACTGGTAGCGCTCCCCCGGCTCCTTGCGCAACAGCCGCTGAATCACCGCGTCGACCGCTCCGGGAACGGCTATCCCGAGCCCGGGCAGGTCGGGTACCGGCATGCTCAGGTGTTGGCGGAGCATCTCCCCCACCCCGGGGCCGAGGAAGGGCGGCCGACCGGCCAGGCACTCGAAGAGCAGCACACCCAGCGCATAGAGGTCGGAACGTTCGTCGGCGGGGGCCCCGACCAGGCCGGCCGCTTCTGGGGCCAGGTAGCGCACGGTTCCGACCAGGTCGTCGCGGATCGACTCGTCCAGCGACGGGCTCCGGGCGAACCCGAAGTCGATCAGCGTGACCGACGAGACCGGGTCGGTACCGTCGACGACGACGTTGGCCGGCTTGATGTCGCGATGGCAGATCCCGGCGCCGTGCGCGATATCCAGCGCGGTCGCCACGTCGACGCCGACGCGGAGAGCGGCCTCGACGCCGAGCCGGCCCCGCCGCAAGGCGGCCTCGAGGGTCGTGCCGGGCACGAACGGCTGGACGAGGAAGAGGCGGCCCTCGGCGTACCCGGAGTCGAGGAGCCCGGTGAGCCCGACGCCGGTCAGTTCCCGGAGCACCCGGGTCTCGTGCTCGAAGCGCAGCCGGGCAGCGGCGTGGACGAAGCTCGGATCGATCGACTTGAGGACCACCTGGCGTCCGGTGTGGGTGTCGACCGCCAGCACGGTGTCGACCCCGCTGCCGCTCTTGAGAATCGGGCCCAACCCGTAGCGGCCGGCGAACCGGACCGCGCCGGCCGCCCATTCGGGCTGGCCCAGCCGATCGGACACCACTCGGGACCTCGCCTCCGCACCCGCCCATGTCGACTACGGACCGAATTGTTTTGACTGCACACAGTGTCGCACCGCTTCGGCCCCCCATGGCCTTCGCGCAGGCCAAATGACTCGAAAGGACCACGCCCGGCCCGATGGCAGCGGGCCGACCGGCCGAACCGGCCCCGCGCGACCGGACTCAGATCAGCGCGAGGCCGAAACCGGTCGCGGCCGCCGCCAGCCCGGCGGCAAAGCTACCGACGATGTTCAGGCCGGCCTCCCATGACGCACCTGCCTCCACCAGGGCGAGCGACTCGTACGCCCAGGTGGACAGGGTCGTGAAGCCGGCACAGAACCCTGCCGTGAGATCCACGGTCGCCGTCCCCGGGAGTCCGTGGTGGAGCGCCAGACCGGCGAAGAGCCCGGCGAGCAACGAGCCCACGGTGTTGATGACGAACGTGCCGAGGGGGAACTGCCCCGTCGTCCGGTGATACACGAGCAGGTCCACGACGTACCGCGCGACCGCCCCGATCCCCGCGGTGACCGCCACTTCGACGCCCAGGATCACCGGTCCGGCTCGTCCCCGGGCTGGGCCACCCGGCCGACGTAGCGGACCACCTCGACGTCGTCGAGAATGACCAGCCCCTCGCTGATCAGCTCGTCCAGCTCGGGGAGGAAGGCCCGGATGCTTGCCTCGTCATCCACGACGACGATCACCAGCGGCAGGTCGTCGGACAGGCTGAGGATTCGGGTGGTGTGGATGTGGTTGGACGCGCCGAATCCTTCGATGCCGCGCAGAACCGAGCAGCCGGCGAGGCCGGCGCGGTGCGCCCGGGCGACGATCTCGTGGTACAGCGGCTTGTGGTGGTACTGGTCCGATTCGCCCAGGAAGATGCTGAGCCGAAGGGCCGGACCCTGCCGTCGCATCATGCTGCTCCCATCTCGCGGACGTGCGGTCGCCGGCCGGCGATCCAGCGGCCGGCGATGAAACCGAGCCCCGCGGCGGCCAAGCCGGCGGCCAGGCTCGCGAGCAGATAGGCCACGGCCGTACCGGGATGGCGGTGGGCCATCAACTGGTCGGTCCCGACCACGATCGAGGAGAAGGTGGTGTAGGCCCCGCAGAAGCCGGTGCCGAGCATCGGGCGCAGGAACCGGTCGCCACGGCCCAGGTCGATGGACAGCACGAGGAGCAATGGCAGGAGAAACGCCCCCGAACCGTTCACGACCAGCGTCGACCACGGGAAGCCGCGATCGGGGGTCGGCCAGGCCGCGGTCACGGCATAGCGCGCCGCTCCGCCGGCAACCCCCCCGATGAGCACGGCCACCAGGACGCCGGGACGCGGGCCCGGCCGGTGGCGTGCGCGAGCCGCGCCGAACGGCCGGTCGTCGGCGGCCTGCGTCACGACACCTCCAGCAGCAAAGCCGGTAGGGACCGTCGGCACGTGGCGGTTATCGGCTGGCCCCACAGCCGTGAACGCGCAGCGATCGTACCGGGCCGGAACCGAGCGGATGATCCTGCGGCTAGCTGCGCCGGTGCAGCCGTCGGCCGAGGCCGGCCGAGAGCAGTAGCAGAAGGCCGACGGCGGGCACCTCCGCGGGCAAGCCGGTGGCGGGCAGGCCCGGTGCATCCGCGTGGCTCGCGGGACTCACCGATGACACGGGTTGCGTGCCTGGGCACCAGGGGTTGGCCGGCACGCCGGCACACGGGTTGGGCATCGTAGCCAAACCGGCCGGCAACGGATGCATGATGACCCGGGTACGTCGCGGGTACGTCGTCCCGGGAAGGCAGACGGTCCCACCGAGAACCGGGCCGATCGAGATCGCTTGTGAATCGCAGGCGATCTGGTCGGTGAACACCGGATTCGGGTCGGGGGCCGTGGTGCCGCCGCCGCAGGTGGTGTTGGTCTGCTGCAATGTCGACGGCGAACTCGTGGTGGTTCCGCCACCTTCCTCGTAGTTCCCGACGTAACAGTTCGCCGGCCCCGGCTCGAGCGTGGTCTCCGCGAAATCGGCGTTCGACGGGTTGCCGAAGAAGCCGTTGTGCCGGTAGCCGTTGTCCAACAAGGAGTTACCCGAGTCGTCGTACAGGCACGCGGCCGGGGTGAGGGTCCCGCCGGTGCAGGGCGGCCCGTTGTCCGGGTAGGGGACGAAAACGGTGCCCCACGCACCGTTGTTCTCGAAGCGGTTGGCCATCACGGTGTCATTGCGGCCACCGGAGAGCGACATACCGGTCCCGACCGGGCCGGCGGCCGCGGAGCCGGCCGACGGGACGTTCGGGTTGTTGTTGTCGTGCACGTAGTTGTGCATGAACACCCAGCAGGAATGAGTGTGCGTGATGGGGCTGATCCCGTTGTTCAGGCAGGCACCATTCTGCGGGGGCGGGTTGTCGCCGTTCTGGCTGTTGGTGTCGAATCCGTCCTCGTTGTTGTCGAACTGCGAGTTCTCGACGAGCATGGTCCCGCCCGAGTTCGACCCGGAGTACCCGAGGGCCGAGTACTCGGCCCAGGCGTGGTTCACCGTCTGGTCGCACACCTGCTGGCAGGCCCCGACGTAATAGTCGGAGTCGTCGAAGTTGCTCGCATAGGTCTGATCCCAGGTGCCACCGCTCCAGTTGCTCGAGAAGATCCCATACGCGGCGGCGGTCGCCTGGGTGCCGTAGAAAGTGGTGGTCGCGGTCAGATACGTGCCGGAGAAGTCCCAGCCGCCGACCTGGCCGCTGCCGTCCCCGCCGTTCCACCAGATCTCGTTTCCCGAAGCACCGCTACCGGACAGGAAGTTGCACGCCGTCAGATTGTCGACCGACACCCCGTCGGCCTTCCAGATCTCCACCCCGTTGCGGCCGAACGCCCGGCCGGAACTCCCCCGGGGCCCGTAGAGCTGGTCCCCCGGTGCCGACGAGCAGGCAGGCGCACCGGGCTTCGTGCCGTCGACGATGACCGTGTTGCGGTTCATGCCGCGCAGGTGGATGCCCGGGGTGGCGATCCAGACGCCGGCACCCGCCTCCCGGCCCGCGGGATACGGCTTGTGCGTCGTGTAGTCGCCGTTCTCGTGATAGTCGCCGGGACCGACGAGGATCCAATCGCCGGGCTTCGCGGCGTCGACGGCGGCCTGGATGCTGCGGTACTGGCCGGCTTGGCCGTGCCAGCTGCCGACCCGCAGGACGCGTGGTGCGGATGTGGCCGAGGCCGCGGACATCGTGGCCGCCGCGGTCGCCAGCACGACGGCGAGCAGGGTAGGTCGGGCGAGTCTCAGCGCGGCGGTTCGCGACACTTGTTCCTCATCCTGCACTCGGCGGCGGACGGGCAAATCTACCCCTCGCCAGGGCGGTGTCGCCAGGAGGTCCGACGGGGTGCGACCCGACCCGACCGCGCCCGACCCGACCGCGGCTCGGTGAGAGTGCGGCCCAACCGTCCCGTGGGACAGTGAGGACGGGAAGGGGGCCGATGGCGAAAATTCGGGTGCACTCCGATCGGCATCCCGGCGAAGTCGTCATGCGGGGAGTCGACGACGCCGTGCGGCGCGTGATCGACGATCAGCCAGACGCAGATCGCGAGCGGTCGCTGGGCCGGCAGGAAGCCTTCGTTCGTGAGATGCGTCGTATCGGGCGGTCCCGCCGTGACCGGCGCCGGGCGCGCTGAGCTCGAGCGATCCACCGGACCTTCCGGCGATTGAGCTCGATCCGGAAGCGATCCTCCGTGCGCTCGACGGACACCGCGTTCGATACGTGCTCAGTCGACGCCCGGGTGACCTACGACCTCGATGTCGTCCCGCAAGCCGGGCATCTCAATCTGCGTCGGCTCGGATCGGCGTTGCGGAAGATTGGCGCCCGCGTGATCACCTTTTGGGATCCCGACACCGACGAGTTGCACGTGGAGAGCATGAAGACCTCTTCGCACTTCAGCCTCGTCACGAAGCCCTCGAGGCTCCACGTCCGTCGCAGCCTTCGTGCTCTCGAAGTCCTTCTCGCAGGTGATGAGCGCTGCGGTCCTTCGATTTGCAGCGTCCCACTGCGAGGTGCCAGCACTCGCCCAGACACTGATCACTTCCCGGGGTCCGGCCGAGGCTTCGCGCGGCTCGGCGGGACGCGGGCCGGCTCGCCGGGCATCTTCGGGAAGTTCGGCGGGTACCCCGCCTCCCCGAGCCCCCGGTCCTTCTCGTCCCGCCCATCCCATTCCAGCAGCGGCTCCAGCGAGAACGCGACGTCGTCGATCCCGGCGTGCAGATCACCCAGCTCCGCGAAGCGCGCCGGCATCGTCGCCATCGTGAAGTCGGTCGTCTCACAGTCCGCCAGCTCGTCCCAGGTGACGGGCGCCGACACGGTCGCGTCGGGTCGAGCGCGGACGCTGTAGGCGCTGGCGATGGTCCGGTCACGGAAGTCCTGTATGGCAACCTTCAGCGCCCGGCGAGTGCCCCGGCCCATGTGGCTAACTCGGACGGCTCCCTCCTCTGCCGCGCCGGGCGTTCGTTCGACGCTCCGGCTTAGCGAGTCGTTCTTGGGTGATGTCGATGGTCGTTCGCCGCTCTCTCCCAGAGCGTCGGTCCGACCGGGAAGGGCGACCGGCAGCCGGGGGTCCGTCGCCGAAATGCCGGACGAGGGGCAAGAGGCGCGCCGTAGGAGCGCCAACGTCGACTGCTGCCCACCCGCGGCTGTCAGGGGGGGCACCAAAGATCGCCCAGACGACCCCGTCGACGTCGGGCGCTTCGACAAGGCCACCTCGCGTGAATTGCCCGCGGGCGCCTCCTGGACGGAGAGCCGCTGAGGGGGCCTCGATGGCGTCTGCTCCGGCAGCGCGTAGCCGTCTCGCCTCATCTTGGCAGCTTGCGTACGTGTCAGTCCCGCCAAGGAGGATGTGTTCCGGAAGTTGCGGCTCGACAGCGTCGCCGATTTCTACGGGCAGTTGCACCGCCCAGATCCGGCGAATGATGCCTGCAAGGTCGGCCGGCTCCGTGATCTCCTCGTGGCGAAGAAATTCGGCCCATGCGCCGTCTGGGGTATCAGCGAGATATTGAACAGGACCGTCGCCTGCCGCGTGCCATCGCGCCGATGGCTGACCAGTGGACTCCCAGAAAAAGGGGAAGCGCGCGTCACTGTGCCGGAAGCCGATCGCCATCAGGTGGCGCCGGCGCCAACCAGCCCCGCAGCGAGATCCCGCAACCGTTGTGTGTCACCACTGTCAGCGTCAAAGCTGGTGCCGAGTAGGTCGCGTGGAGACCGCCCGTCCAGTCTCGCTCTCGGTCGATCGAACCAACGGCGGATGCCGTAGTCGTTGTAGGCGCCAGACAGGTCCGCGATGAGGAGTGCGAGATAGTGAAGCTGCGTAGCGACCTGGTCGGGTGTCGTGCGCGTGCCAGTGGCATAGCGGCGAAGTGAACTCGGTGATATCCCGACGAGATCTGCGAGGAGCCCCTCTCCCAACGTTTCAATGAGCGGGGCCCATTCACTCGTGGGCAGCGGGGACTGCTCGGTCTGCTCGAGCGCCGCGTCCAGCAGGGTGAGGTAGTCATCAGGGCCGCTGGCCCGTTGGAGCAACAGCCTGGACTTTTGGCCGACTCCAGCCTCGGAGAGCTTCGTGAACGCGAGAAGCAAGAGTGCTCGGTCGAGCTCGAGCGGCCCCTCAAGGCCCGGGAGGAGTCCGAAGTAATGGATGCGCGAGATCAATCGAGCGGCCGCGCTGCCGACGGCCGGATCTACGGATAGTGGCTCGCTAATGGACAGAATCTGGATAGCTGGCACACCCAAAGTATGCCCGAAACGGATCCGCGAGACAAGGTCCAGGTCCCTCGTCAGCTCGGCGACCTCTTTCGAGCCCGGCTCGGCTGGACGCGGGCCGGCTCCCCGGGCATCTTCGGGAAGTTCGGCGGGTACGGCGCCTCCCCCAAGCCGCGGTCCCGCTCGTCTCGCTCCGCCCACTCGAGCAACGGCTCCAGCGAGAACGCCACGTCGTCGATCCCGGCGTGCAGATCACCCAGCTCCGCGAAGCGCGCCGGCATCGTCGCCATCGTGAAGTCGGTCGTCTCACAGTCCGCCAGCTCGTCCCAGGTGACGGGCGCTGACACGGTCGCGTCGGGTCGAGCGCGGACGCTGTAGGCGCTGGCGATGGTCCGGTCACGGGCGTTCTGGTTGAAGTCGAGGAACACCTTCTCGCCTCGTTCCTCCTTCCACCACGACGTGGTCACCGCGTCCGGAAGGCGGCGCTCGAGTTCGCGGCCGAAAGCCAGCGCGGCCCTCCGCACCACCGGAAACTCCCAACGCGGCTCGATCCGCACGTAGACGTGTATCCCGCGATTGCCGGAAGTCTTCGGCCAGCCGGTGTAGCCCAGATCGGAAAGCACGGCCCGGACCTCTGCGGCCACGGTGCGAGCCTCCGCAAAAGACGTGCCAGGCTGAGGGTCGAGGTCTAGCCGCAGCTCGTCGGGATGCTCGGTGTCGCGCCGGCGGGCCGGCCACGGGTGGAAGTCGAGGGTCGCCAGGTTGGCGGCCCAGCAGACCGCCGCGACATCGGTGACGCACAGGGCATCCGCGTGCCGGCCCGAGGGGAAGCTCACCCGGGCGGTCTCGATCCATTCCGGCCGGTGCTCGGGCACCCGTTTCTGGTAGATCGGCTCGGTCCCGGCGCCGTCTGGGTGCCGCTTGAGATACGTCGGTCGCTCGAACAGGCCCCGGACCACGCCGTCGCCGACGGCGAGGTAGTAATTCACCAGATCGATCTTGGTTTCCCCGCGAACCGGGAAGAGCACCTTGTCCGGGTTGCTCACTCGCACCGCGTGCCCCGCCGCCTCGACCTCGACCGCGGGCACCGGCATGACGCGGACGCTACCTTGCGCCGGCCCGGTCACGGCCTGAATGAAATACCCCGCCGCCCGGGTGATTCACCCCTCCGGCTGGGTAAGAGCACCCTGACGGAAACGTTCCTGTGTGGAGGTGAGTTCGGTGCTCGCGCTGTCAAGACGGTTTGCTGGGTTGATGCTGCTGGTGCTCGGCGCCTGGGGCGCCGCCCTTCCCTACGTCGGGCCGCTGTTCGGCTACCGGATGGACGGCACACCGACCTTCACGACGGCACACTGGGAGCTAAACCTGCTCCCCGGGATCGGGGCTGCGCTGGCCGGGCTGATCCTCATCGTCACGGCCCGCTCGTCGAGCGGCCTCGGTGGGCTGCTCGCGATCGGCAGTGGCGCCTGGTTCGTTGTCGGCCCGCTGTTCGCCTCCACATGGCTCGCGAACGCCCAGACCCGGGTGGCATCGGGCCGGCTCTCGCAGACCCTGGCGCCGCTCGGTTACCACTACGGACTGGGTCTGTTGATCGTCGCGATCGGCGCCTGGGTACTCGGTCGCCTGCTCGTTCTCGCCCATCCGGTCGGTGACTACGCGCCGCCGTCGACTGCCACCGGACGGCGCCGGCACCGGCTCGGCCGCGGAGCGGCCGACGCACCGGACCCGACCGTCGCTGAACCGGAGATGGCACCCACGACCACCCGCTAGTGCGGGGACTACAGCCGAGCAGACGGACCGATTCCCGCCGGCGCCTGCTGGGGCGCCGGCGGCGCCGTTGAAGCTATGGCAAGGCGGCGACGAGATCGCGTAGCGGCTTGCGCACCCCGGTGTAGAAGGGAACCTCGATCCTGGTGTGGATCCGGGCCCGGGCCCCCCGCAGGTGGCGCATGAGGTCGACGATCCGGTGCAGCTCGTCCGCTTCGAAAGCGAGCATCCACTCGTAGTCGTTGAGCGCGAAACAGGCCACGGTGTTCGCCCGGACGTCCGGGTACTCGCGGGCCATCTTCCCGTGCTCCGCAAGCATTTCCTGACGCTCCGCGGGGTCGAGCAGGTACCAGTCGTAGGAGCGGACGAACGGATACACGCACAGGTAGCGCCGTGGCTCCTCATCGCGGAGGAACGCCGGGATGTGGCCCTTGTTGAACTCGGCGGGCCGGTGCAACGCCATCACCGACCACACCGCCTCGCTGGCCCGGCCGAGTGCGGTCTGCCGGAACCGGCCGTACACCTCCTGGAGTTCGTCCGGTCCCGGGGCGGTCCACCAGAACAGGTAGTCTGCGTCCGCCCGGTAGCCGGCTACGTCGTAGCTGCCGCGGGTCACGATGTCCTTGGTCGCGCACTGTTCGAGCAGCTGCGCCACCTCGTCGCTCACGCCATCGCGAGCCGCGTCGCCGAGGCGGCCAGTATCAGTGCGCGCCCGGAACACCGCATACATGGTGTAGCGCAACTCGTCGTTGAGCTCCCGGGCGGTTTTCGCTTGTCGGGTAGCTGCCATGGGGACATTGTCGCGTGCGTGCACGGAGGCGTCGGGCGCCGGTCCCCGGCGGCCAGCGGTCAGCGGTCAGCGGGGCATGACGGCCCGTCCGGCGGACCGGCCGGAACGGATGCAGGCCGCGATCCCGACCCCGTCATAGGCCGCCCCGCACACAGCGATACCGGATAGCCCCGCTAAACCGGCTCGGATCCGCGTCACCCGGTCCAGGTGACCCACGGTGTACTGCGGGAGAGCCCCGCCCCAGCGGCTGACCCGGCTCTCGACCGGCCGGGATGCCCCGATCGCAGCGGCCAGATCGTCCGCGGCCCCGGCGACGAGATCGGCGTCGTCGCGCTGAAGATCGCCGACGTCGCCGTAGCGGCCCACCGAGCATCGGATCACGGCCAGCTCGCCCGCTAGATGCGCCCATTTCGCCGAGGCGAACGTCGCCGCCTTGATCAGGCGGTGGTCGACTGCCGGCACCAGGAAGCCGCTTCCGGTGGCCCGCGCGGCGGCCCCCTTGGGATAGGCGAGGGTGACGATCGCGACGCTGGCGTAGTCGATGCCTGCCACGCCCGCCGCCACCGAGGGGAAGAGGGGGCGTAACAGGCGTGCCGCCGGAGCCGCCGGAAGCGCGAGGATCACGGCGTCGGCGTCCAGTCGCTCCCCCCCGGCCGTGCCGTCACCGAGCACAAGTCGCCAGCCACCGTCGCTCGTGCGGGCCAGCTCCCGGACCGGGTGCCCGGTGCGCACGACGACCCCCTCGGCCGCGAGCCGGGCGCCCAGCACCGTCGGCAGGGCACCCAGCCCGCCGGCGAGGGTTGCGAACACGGGACCGGCGGACGGGGCGGCGGCCAGGCCGCGGCGAGCCGCCCGGACCAGCGATCCGCCCCGAGCGGCCGCCGCGGCGAGCGCGGGCATCGTCGCCGCGACCGACAGCTCGTCGGCCCGACCGGCGTAGACGCCGCCGAGCAGCGGGTCAACCAGCCGCTCGACCACCTCGCGGCCCAGCCTGCGCCCGACGAACGCCCCCACCGCCTGATCCGCCCCGAACCGCCCACCGGTTCGACCTAGATCGGCCATGGCGCGCAACAGACCGGGCCACGACAGAACGCGGCTGCGGCCCAGGGTGCGCAGATCGGCGGGGACACCGAGCAGGGTGCGGGCCGGCAACGCCCGAAGCCGGCCGCGGGTCCACACCCACGCCGACGCGGTTGCCGGGTAGGCGAGTCGGTCGCCCAGCCCGAGTTCGCGGACCAGCCCCACCGCGTCCGGCACCCGGGCAAGGAACGACTCTGCCCCCTCGTCGACCGCCCGGCCGGCGACCTCGGACGTCGCAAGCTTCCCGCCGAGCCGCCCGCTGGCTTCGACGACCGTGACCGCCGCATCGGCCCGCAGCTCCCAGGCCGCGGCCAGCCCGCTGATCCCGCCGCCCACGACGACGACGTGCGGTCGTGGCACGTCAGCGGGCGAGCACGAGGTCGGCCAACCCGGCGATGACTCCTGGGTCGGTACCCACCGTGTGGGTCCGGGCGAAGGGCAGCCCGAGCTCTGCGGCCAGCCCCGCGGCCTCTATGTCCAGGTCGTAGGCGACCTCCAGATGATCGCTGACGAATCCGCATGGGCAGGTGAGGAGGCCGGGGGCGCCCTGGACGGCCCGGTCCCGGACGACCGCTAGGATGTCCGGCCCCAGCCAGGCTTCAGCGGTGCGACCAGCCGACTGCCACCCCACCGACCAGCTCGCCAAGCCGGCCCGCTCGGCGACTGCGGCGGCCGTCTCCGCCAGCTGCCCCGGGTAGAGGTCGCCGCTGTCGGCGATCCGGGCCGGCAGGGAGTGCGCCGTGAACACGACCTCCGCACCCGGCGGGAGCCCGGCCAGCGCCTCCCGGACCGCGGCCGCGAGAAAATCGAGGTAGGCCGGCAGCAGGTGCCACGACGGAATGGTCGTCACGTCGAGCCCGTGCATGCGCGCGGCCGCGGCCGCCCGGTCGGCATACTGGCCGACCGAGTACGCCGAGTAGTGGGGGGCGAGCACCACACCGACCATCCGGTCGACCCCGGCCGCGGCCAGCCCCGCGACCCCGTCCTCCACGCGCGGATCGGAATGCTTGCAGCCGAGACTTACCCGGAATCCCGCCGGGCGACGGCGGTCGAGCTCGGCCTGCAATGCCGCGCACTGGGCCTCGGTCGCCGCCCGCAGCGGGAATGTGCCGCCGATCGCGTCGTAGCGGGCGACCAGGGCCGCGAGCAGGTCGCCCGGCGGCGGGGCTCCGCGGCGGATGTCGGTGTAATAGGCGGCGATGTCGGCCCGGTCGCGCGGGGTTCCGTAGGCCATGGCGAGAACGCCGACGCTCACCGGGCGGACTCCCGGTGAACCAGTTCGACGACCCGGGCCAGCCGGTCCGGGTCGGTGTCGGGGTGGACCCCGTGTCCGAGATTGAAGATGTGACCCTCGGCCCTCCGGCCGACCGCCAGCGTGTCTCGCACCCGGGCCTCGATCACCGGCCACGGCGCGAACAGCACCGCCGGGTCGAGATTGCCCTGCACCGCCCGGCCCGGACCGATCCGCTTCGCCGCCTCGTCGAGCGGGACCCGCCAGTCGACCCCGACGACGTCGGCCCCCGCCCGGCCGAGCAAGCCGAGCAGCTCCCCGGTGCCGACACCGAAATGGATCCGCGGGACGTCCGCGACGGCGGCGAGGATCGCCGCGCTGTGCGGGAGCACGTAGCGTTCGTAATCTTCCGCGGCCAGCGCACCGACCCACGAGTCGAACAGCTGGATCGCCGATGCGCCGGCGTCGATCTGGACCCGCAGGAACGTCGAGGTCAGGGTCACCAGCCGCCGGCAAAGCTCATGCCAGGTGGCCTCGTCTCCATACATCAGCGCCTTTGTCCGGTCGTGGGTGCGCGATGGGCCCCCCTCGACCAGGTAGCTCGCCAGGGTGAACGGGCCGCCGGCGAACCCGATCAACGGTGTGCCGGACAGCTCGCCGACCAGCCCCCCCACCGCGGTGGACACCGGGGCCAGCGCTGCCGGGTCCAGTTCGGGCAGCGCGGCCACGTCGGTCGCGTCGCGGACGGGGTCGGCGACGACCGGGCCGACGCCGGGGGCGATGTCGAGGTCGACTCCGGCGGCCCGCAGCGGTAACACGATGTCGCTGAAAAGGATCGCGGCGTCCACCGGGTAGCGGCGAACCGGCTGAAGGGTGATCTCCATGATCAAGTCCGCGCGCAGGCAGGCCTGGAGCATCGGCACGCCCTCACGCAGGGCCCGGTACTCCGGCAGCGAACGGCCGGCCTGCCGCATGAACCACACCGGGGTGTGGTCGACCGGTTCACGGCGCGCGGCAGCGAGAAACGAACTGGGCACGACATCGATGTTCCCACGTCAGGACCGCGCCCGATGTTCCGCTGACCGTGACGGGTGCCCGGGCCGGTCCATCCCCGGCGCGCCGCTCCCCCAGGTCGGCCCTCGACACGCCGGGGCCCGGTTCCCCGGAATTGTCGGGGCCGCGTGTCACCGTCAGGGCATGACGCGAAACCGCTACTGCCCGGCCTGCCGCGACGAGCGCGAGTTCGAGCAGCCGCCGTGTCTTGACGGGCACTCGGACTGCCCCGAGTGGTCCTGCGTCGAGTGCGGGCATGCCGTGTTCGTGGGTTGGTTCGCCGATCAGGCACCAGCCCGGCGCTCTGCCGCCGCCTGATCCGACCGGCCGGTCCGCCGGGAGCACGAGCCAGTGACGCGGGAATGGGACGCGCCCGGATATGACCGGGTGGCGGGCCCGCAGACCAGGTGGGGGGCCGCGGTTCTCGACCGGCTGCCTCTCGCCGGCGACGAGACCGTGCTCGACGCCGGATGCGGCACCGGCCGGGTGACCGAACGCCTCCTTGCCCGGCTCCCCCGCGGGCGGGTGGTGGCCCTCGACGCCTCCGCGGAGATGCTCGCCGAAGCCGGCCGGCGGCTGGCCCCGGCTGGCGATCGGCTGCGCCTCGTCGAGGCGGACCTGCTTGACCTCACGCCGGCCACATTGGAGCCGGATGCTCCGGTGGACGCAGTGTTCTCGACCGCGACGTTCCATTGGGTGACCGACCATGACCGGCTGTTCGCCAACCTCGCATCAGTACTCCGCCCCGGCGGGTCACTGATTGCCCAATGCGGAGCGGAAGGCAACATCGACGGGTTGTTGGCGGCGATCCGGTCGATAGGCGTCGAGCGCGTGGGGACCTGGGAGTACGCCTCGGTGGCGACAACCCGCCGCCGGCTTGCCGCTGCCGGCTTCGTGGACCTGGAGGTGTGGACCCATCCGGAGCCAACCCGGTTCGACCCGGGCGAGGCACTGGAGGGCTTCCTCGAGACGGTCTGCCTGCGCGAGCACCTCGCCGGGCTCCCGCCGGCGGACCGACAACCATTCGTCCGGGCGGTCGCCGCGGCGATGCCGGAGCCGGTCATCGACTACCTGCGGCTCAACATCACCGCCCGGCGCGGCTGACGGGCCCGGCGGGCCGGGCCGTCCCGTCGCCGGCGGCTGATCGAGCGCATCGAGTGGGGCCGTCCCGTCGCCGGCGGCTGGATCGAGCGCCGAGTGGGCGATCTGCCCGAGGCAAAGCGCCCACTCGACGAGTGGGCGATCAACACAACCGCCCACTCGGCGCCGGCGAGGGCCCGCGGGCGAGGCGAGGGCAACGGCAACGGCGAGGGCAACGGCAACGGCAAGGGCAGCCGTTAGCGGGAGCCGACCCGGCGACGTCGTCGCCGAAGCAACAGGCCGGCCACCCCGACCACCAACCCGGCCCACGCCAGGCCGGACGGCGCTCCGGTGGCGGCCAGCGTCGCCCCGCCCGCGACCGCACCGGCGTCCGAGCCGGGTGCGTGGGCGCCCGACCCCGATCCGGTCGCGGCCCGGGTCCCGCCAGGGGTGATGGTCAACGTCACGACGGCCGCGCCCGGTTCGATGGTCAGGGCCAGTGAGCTCGCCCCGGGCGCCGACACGACGCGGGCGCCGCTCACCCGGGTCCGGTACCCGTGCGGGTACTGCAACGCGGGGACGTAGACGGTTGTGGTGGTACCGGGCGGATACCTGCCGCCGCCAGGGCGGCCAGCCACGTAGCGGAGGGTGAAAGTCGCGCTGACCGGATCGAAGTGGTACCCGAGCGGCGTCCCGGCGACGGCCTGCGGGTAGGGCTCGTCGAGGGCTCGGAGAGTCGTCTGGTCGACGTTGGCGCCGATCGGTGGCTTTTGCGGGTCGTAGACCAGCGCCTCGGCGGACCCGGCGCCGGTCGGGTCACCGCAGGCGCAGTACGCCCATTCGAGCCACGGGACGCTGTGCGCGTCGGCGAGGCCGACCACCTCGTCGAGCTCGGCGACATCGGTCGTCGCCCCGAACTCGGTGAGGAGGAGGGCGTCCCCGCTGGTGCCCGCCTGTGACAGCGCGTTGCCGACGGTGCTGGATTCCACCTGGTTGCACAACGATCGGGTCGGCGGGGTCTCCGGCGCGCCGACCGCGGCGAGGCAGTAGGCATGGAAGCCGAAGCCGCTCCGGGCGTCGCCGACCTTCCCGAGGTATGTGGGGGCGCTGTAGTCGAACGGCAACGCCGGCTCGTAGAAGGCCAGATGGGTGGGGTCGACCTTGTGGATCGCCGCGATCACCTTCGCGGAGAAGGGAGCCAGCACGGTGCGGTCGAACACCGGGCAGCCGGCCGGCGGGAAACAACCGGGCCAGACCGAACCGGGCCAGGGTTCGTTGAAAAGGTCGTAGCCGAGTACGGCTGGGTCGCCGCGGAACGCGGTCGCCAGGTGGGCCCATGCCGCCGCGTACCGGTCCTGCAGGCCGACCCCACCGGGACCGGCCGCGTTCGCCCAGAAATTGTCGAAAGCCCGGTTGAGCCCGGGCATGACGAAATAGTCGCCCGGGAACCCGGCCTGCGGCTCGGCCGGCAGCCCGTCGTCCAGCACCATCCACGCCGGCAGCCCTTCGCCCTGGAACCGCTGGTTGTACAGGTCCTGGTGGAAGTCGAGCAGGCTGCGAATGCCGTACCCGGCCAGCAGGCGAACCGTGCTGGCGATGCTCGCCAGATAGCTCGCGTCATACACCCCCGGCTGCGGTTCCAGCCCTTCGAGGAGCACCCCCAGGCGGACCGCGGTGAAGCCGTGCGCGGCCAGGAAGGCCGCGTCGTCCGCGCCGAAGCCGGTCCCGGCCGGCTCGTACGGCGCCCGTTTCACCACGACGTTGAAACCGTGGACGATCACCACACGGCCCTGCGCGTCGGTGACCCAGCGGCCTTGGTGACCCAGGACCGACAGTGCGGGCAGCCGGGCCGGCGGGGCGACCCCGGCCAGGGCACCGGCCTCCGCCGCCGGGCCGGCCGCTGCGATCAGCCCGGCCACGGCGACCGCCAGCAGCCGGCGACGGTAGGACCTCGATCTGCCCACGACGACCTCGGATCCCGGATGCACGCGGAAGGGGCCGAGGCTACCGCCCGACCGGGGCGGAGAACCGATCGGCGGGCGCGCGCGTCCAACCCATGACACGGCCGCGGGCCGCGCGCAAATCCGGGAGGTTCGATGTCGTCTCGCCTGCTGGCTCCGGTCGTTGCCGGGGCCGCATTGATCACCTTGGCTGCCGGCTGCGGCGGCGGGGGCGGCGCCCCCGCCCGGACCAAACCGCTGGGCACCAACCAGCCGGCCATCGCGCCGGCCGGTTTCACCGGAGCCGGCTCTGGCACCACGATCCCCGCCGGGATCACCGTGACCGGCGTGGGGCTGGCGTCCGGCACGCCGGACACGGCGAACCTTCAGATGCACGTCGACGTGACCCGGAGCAGCGTCGGGGAGGCGCTGGACACGGCGAACGGGGCGGCCGGCGCGGTCCAGGCGGCGCTGGCGCATGACGGCGTGTCCAGCCGGGATCTCGCCACCTCCGGGCTGTCGCTCAACCCGAGCTACGACAGTCACGGGAACGTCATCGGCTACGAGGTGACCGAGTCGATCACCGCCCAGCTGCGTTCGCTGCGCAACGCCGGACGCACGATCGGGGATGCCGTGGCCGCCGGTGGTCCTGCGGTGAGGGTCGACAACCTCTCCCTCGACATCGAGCAGGACAGCGGCCTGCTCGCCGTCGCCCGCGAGGCGGCGTTCCAGGACGCGCACGGGAAGGCGGCCCAGTACGCGCAGCTCGCCGGCCGGACGTTGGGCCCGGTGGAGAGCATCTCCGAGGTGGTGGCGACGCCCTACCCGCAATCGGTCGGCTTGGGCCAGTACAACGCAGGGGCGGCGGCGTCGTCGGCGGTGCCGATCCAGCCGGGCAGCCAGAACCTGAGCATCACCGTCACCGTCGTGTACGGGTTGCTGTAGCGGAGCCCGATCAGCGGGTCCCGCCACCCGCCGCGATCAGGGCGATCCCGACCAGCGCGGCCGCCACGCCGGCCCCTTGCACCGGCCGCAGCGCCTCGTGGTGGAAACGGCGGGCCAGCAGCACGGTCACCGCGGGATACAGGGAGGCCAGCACGGCGACGACGGCCAGCAGCCCCCGCGTCGAGGCGACGGCGTAGCAGGCGTTGGCGCACACGTCGGCTATGCCGGTCGCCGCCAGCACCGGGACATCCGACCGGCCGACCCGTGGCGAGTGGCGCAAGGCGAGCGCGGCGAGGGTAAGCAGCGAAACCCCGGTCGCGCGCATCACGAGCAGTGTCATCACGACGCTCCCCCGACTGCCGCGCGCGATGAACACGATCGTGACCCCGAAGCCCAGCGCCGCCAGCAGGGCCAGGCCGAGCGGCCGCAGCCCCCCCGGCCTGGCGGCGCTTGGCCCGCTGGCCAACACCACGCCGGCCACGGCAGTGGCCAACCCCGCCGCCTGGACTTCTCCCGGCGCGTGGCCGCCGAGCACGCCGACGAGCACCGGCACGGCGACCGAGAGGGCCGCGATCGGCGCCACCACCCCCATCGTCCCGGTCGCGAGCGCCCGGTAGAACGCGGCCAGCCCCACCAGGCCGGCCAGCCCGGCGAGCGCCGCGTCGAGCGCGTACCCGCGGGCGTGGAACCCGCCGGTGCCGGCCGCGATCGGCAGGAGCAGGACGAGCGCAACCAGTTGCGAAACGCCGACGACTACCAGCGGGGGCATCCGCCGCGACACGGTGCCGCCGAGGAAGTCCGACAACCCCCACAGCCCACTCGAGAGCAGGGCGAGCAGGGCGGTCATCGGCGTGACCCTACGACCGCCTACGACCGCCTACGACCGGATACGGCCGGAAGAGCCCGAGGGCGTGTCATCCCGCTCCGGCGGACGCCGCCCGCGCTTACCCTTCGGTTGTGCCCCCGCCCCGACCCCCAGCGCTGCCCCCGGGCTTCGCCCGCGCGGTGGCCGGCCTGCGGGCGGCCGACCTGCGGCCCGAGGTGACGGTCGGCGAGGCGCCGGCCCCGCAACGGCTGGCGCCGTTCGCGGTGGCGCTCTCCGCGGAGGTCGCGCTCGACGGGACGGAGCTGGCCACCGGGCGCCTGGTCGTCCTGCACGACCCCGAGGGCCAGGATGCCTGGGAGGGTGAGACTCGGATCGTCGCGTTCGCGCACGCGCCGCTGGACCCGCACATGGGCGCCGACCCGCTGCTGCCTGCCGTCGGTTGGAGCTGGCTACTCGACGCGTTGACCGGGGCCGGGGCGGAGCACGCGGCCGCCGGCGGCACGGTCACCCGGGTCGCGTCGGAGCGGTTCGGAACGCTGGTCAGCCAACCCGAGGCGGCCGAGGTCGAGATCCGGGCCTCATGGTCGCCGGTCGGCGAGGACTTGGCCCCACACCTCAGAGCCTTTGCGGAGCTGCTGTGCTCTGCGGCCGGGCTTCCACCGACGACGCCTGGTGTGGTGGCGATCCCGCCCACCCGACGTGCCCGCCATCCGCGAGCTCGCGCCCGGGGGTAGCCTGCGGCAGGTCGGTTCCGTGGCCCGCCGGACCGAGGGGCAGCCGGAGGGTCAAGGTGGTTCCGTCGTGCGGCCAGGACGTCACGTCGAGTGAGCCACCGGCCAGTCGGGCCCGTTCGCGGAGCAACCCGAGCCCCACGTGCCGGCCGCGGACGGGCCGTACCTGGTCGGGATCGAATCCCGGCCCGGCGTCGGACACCGCCGCGGTGACCCCCTCGCGATCGACGAACAGCGCAGCCTGCGCCTCGTCGACATCGGCGTGTTTCACGACGTTCAGGAGCGCCTCCTGGAAGAACCGGTAGACGGTGACCGCGGTGACCAGCGGCAGGGGGTGCGCCTCCGCGGGCCAGGCGATCCGAACCGTGAGCCCGTACCTGGTGAGCAGATCGTCGCGCAGCGCGCCGACGGCCTGCGCCAGGTCGTCGTCACGCAGCGCCGGTGGGCGGGTCCGGGCCATCACCGCCCGGACCTGATCCTCGGCCTCCGCGACGAAGTCCCCGGCAGCAGCGATCTCCTGCGGGGTTTCGGCGCCGGAAAGATGCGATCGGGCCAGCGACAAGGTCTGCGCGACGGTGTCGTGCAGCTCGGCGGCGAGTTGCCCGCGAGCGCCTTCTTCGGCCGCGACGAGCCCCGAGAGAAGCTCGAACATGCCGATGCTTGCCGTTTGTGCGGATCGACGGTGGCGCTCCGCGACCTCGTCGGCGACGCGGACCCGAAGATGCAGCGCCTCGAGGGTGCGGGCCAGTTCGTTGACCTCGGAGCTGGAGCGGACGGACAGCGAACCGGTCGAGGTCGAGCCGCTCGGGTCGTGCAACCGGCGGATCGCCTGCGCGCGCAGCACGCGCAGGCCCCGGGTGTAGCGGGTCGCGGCGAACGCGGCAAGCGCGCCAGCCACCGCGGCCACCGCGAAGCCGGCCAGGAAAGCCGCCGGACGCGACGGCGCCCCGCTGACGGCCATCGCCACGCCGACGGCGGCCGCGCAACCGAAGAACGCCCCACCACCCGCCAGCAACGGCAGTGGGAGGCCCGAGGTGGATCGGCGCCAGGGCATCACAGCGAGAGGTTCGCCTCCGCGAGGATGCCCGTCGTGGTCCAGTGCTCCGGGGTCCGCAGATCGAGCGGTCCGTCGTCGGCGGCGGTCCCGGTGAGCCGCGCCAGCTCCGGGTCCGCGGCGATCGCGATCGCCCCGAGGAGCGAGGCGACGGCCCGTTCCACGGCGTGCAGCTCATCCACGATGTCGGTGACCTGATCGGGTTCGGTGGCGGCCAGCCGGGCCAGCCGGGACGTGGTCTCGCGGAGCACCGCGAGGCTCGGTGCGGTGTGCGCCCCGATGTCACCGAGGGCCCGGGCCGCGCCTTCCGCCGCCTCCGCCTTCTCCAGCGCCTCGGCCCGGGAGGCGGTCAGTTCGGCCAGCGACAGCCAGGATTCGGCTTGCCGCACGAGGACCTGGGCGAGCATGATCTCGCGCCGCCCGAAGCCGGCCGCGCCGGCCGGCCGGCGGGCGATCAGAACGGCCAGCGGTGAGCCGCTGTCGCCGAGCACCGCCGAGCAGTACGGGCGCCCCTCGACGTGGCCGGTCCGCACCCCGCCGGCGCCGAGCGCCTGGAGGACCCATGGCGAGTCGAACGCCTCCGGGTCGACCCGCCGGCGGGCGATCCCGTGCTCGTCACCGGTGAAGCGGATCGGGCCGTCCGCCCCCACCAGCACCATCTCGACGTCAGCGCCCCCGAACAGTCGCGCGGCGGCGGTGAGGACGACCAGGGCCGAGCTGTCCGTCGAGCGCCCGGCGGCCTGCTCCTGGAGGCGGGCGAGCTCGGCGAACAGCCGCGCTTCGGCGGCCCTGGAGGTCTGCTCGTCGTAGGAGAGCCAGAGCAGCAGGAGCGGGACGATCAGCCCGGCGACCCCGAATGGGGCGTGGAGGAGCAGCCAGGCGCCCAGCACCCCGAGGCTGGACGTGCCGGAGGAGTGCACCGCGGAAAGCGGGGCGGATTCCCAGAGCAGCCGGAGCAACCGCTGGTTGGACATCACGGCGACCGCGTGGGCGATCAGCAGGTTGTTGACGAGCCAGAACACCCCCATGCCGGCGATGCCGCCGGGGACCCCGCCACCCACCAGATGGGAGGTGGCGGCCGCCAGGGCAGTGCCGGCGCAGAACTGGGCGACGTTGTACTCGAACTTGAGCCGGGGCTGGCGCCGCACGGCGAGTGCGACGACGATGCCGAGCGCGGCCGCGACGATGACCCACCCGCCCGGGTCGAGCACGAACGCGGCCGCCAGCGCCGCCTCGGTGAGCGAGAACGTCCAGCGTTGCCGGCCGAAGGCAAGGTGCACGACGGCGATCTCGCAACCGGCGACGGCGCCGGCGAGCAGGGGCAGCCCCCACCAGGCGACCTGGCCATAGCCCAGCCGGAAGCCGACGATCACCGCCGCCACGGACGCGAGGGTGCCGACGGTGCGGACCCGGCGGGTCGGGGTCACCTCAGCCTCCCCACGACTCGTCGGACCAGGTCGACGCCGACCAGGTCGAGGCGGACCAGGTGGAGGCCGACCAGGTCGAGGCCGACCAGGTCGACGCGGACCAGGTGGAGGCGGACCAGGTGGAGGCCGACCAGGTGGAGGCCGACCAGGTGGAGGCGGACCAGGTCGAGGCCGTCCAGGCCGGCCCCGACCACCCGCTGGCCAGCCACTGCTCCCACGAACCATTCAGCCAGGCGTTTCCCTGCCACTGCTGGGAGTCGAAGCCGGCCATGCCGGACCACTGGTCGGTGGCGTCCGCGCTAAGCATCCGGTCGGCGATCTCGAGCAACCCGGCGCCAGCCGCGATCCCCGCGGTAGGACCGGAGATGGCGTCGGCCGAGCGGCGCAGCGACGCCTTGGCCTCGAGCGGGCTGGCGCCGCGGTGCTCACTGAAGAAGATGGCGGCGACCCCGCTGGCGATCGCGGTCGCCATGCTCGAGCCTGACCCACGGAACAGGCCGCTCGGTTGCCAGCCCTGCGGGTTCTGCTCGGCGATCACCGAGTTCGCCGGCATCTCACCGAGCACGTGGACACCGGAGGCGACCAGGTCTGGTTTGGCCACACCGGCCACCAGGCCCGAGCCGGAGAAGTCGGCGACCCGCGGCGCCTCGCCGGTCGTGTCCGCGGCGCCGACCGTGAGCGCCGCGACGTCATCCCCCGGGTCACCGACCTGACCGGGCGTGTTGCCCACGGCGACGACCGGCAGGACCCCCGCGGCGAACACGTGCTCGATCCCGGCGGTCAACGGATCGGCCCCGTAGTCCGGTGCCATCGGCCGGACCTGGGCGAGCGCGATGTTGACGACTTGGATCGCCCGCGCGTGGGCGGCCACCCAGTCCAGGCCGGCGAGCACCTCGGACAGCGAGGTGGTGCCGGTGTCGTCGGCAACCTTGACCACGACGATCCGGGCTCCCGGCGCGACGCCCAGGGCCTGACCGTGACTTCCCGGTGCGGGGCCCCCGGCGATCAGCGAGGACAGGAAGGTGCCGTGCCCGTAGCCATCGGTGAACGTTCCGCTGGTCTGCGCCTGTCCCCCGTTGAACAGCTGCGAGACGTCGACCCCGTCGGTCACCTGACCCGAGGCCCGGTTCAGGGCGGGGGTGTCGGTGAGGCCGGTGTCGAGGACCGCGACGTTGACACCGGTGCCCGCCTCCGGCGATCCGGCTCTGCCGCCGAGCCCGGCGGACGCGAACACCGAACCGTCGCCCGACCCGTCCTGGCCGCGGCCCTGCACCGCGAAGCGGGAGTCCCCGGCGATGCCGAGCACGCCGGGGGCGTGGGCCAACCGGGCGAGGGCGTCGGGCGTGCCGCTGACGACCTCGCTTTGGACGTGCACCAAGTTCGCCAGGAGCCGCACGCCGGGCACCGTCACCGGGTGCGTCGAGGCGAGCGCCACGACCGCGGTGACCGGGCGCCCGGTTGGTGCCACGGCAAGGGCAGGCGTCACCGACAGCGCGAGGGCGCCGGCGGCGACCGCCGCCACTAGTGCTGCCGAGCGTCGGGAGTCGGGCACCCGTCATCCCTTCGTCGCAGGGCCCGCCCAGGCGGGTGTTCCGTTCTGTTCGCATACCTCGGCAGCAGCGGCGCTGGACTTTCGGCCGGCGCACCGGGTTCATCCGCACGGAGCAGTGCCGACCGCACGCGGACTGGTTAGCCCAGGCGGCCCAGTTCGGCACGGAAACGGGCTACAGCCGGCCGGCGCCGCAGCCGATGCACAGGCTGAGGCCCGGTAAGGGCCGAGACCCGGCAAGGGCCGGACCGCGCCCGAGGAGGATCCGTGTCGATGCTCGCCGAGCGGCCGATCACGCCGCAGCAGGGCGCGTCACTGGGCTTTTCCGCCATGGTCGTGGACGACCATCCGCTCGTCCGCGAGTCGATGGTGGCCCGGCTGATGGCCATGGGCGCCCGCGAGGTCGTCGAAGCGGCGAGCGTCGCCGAGGCCCGCGCGCGTGCCCACGCCGGTGGTCCCCGCGACCTGTGCATCCTCGACGTGGGCCTCCCGGACGGCTCCGGTCTCGACCTGCTGGCGGACCTTCGAGCCAACGGCTGGGCCCGGCTCGTCGTCCTGTCCGCCGCGGACGACCCCTACTCGGTGCGTGCCGCGTTCGTCGCCGGCGCCCAGGGCTACCTGCTCAAGTCGGCGTCACCACTCGTCGTGGCTGACGGGGTGCGCCGGGTCCTCGACGGTGGCGTGTACGCGGACCCCTCCGTCGCGTCGCTGCTCGCCGCCGGCCTGCGGGGCGGCCCGAGCACCGAAGGCGTCAGCGAGCTGTCCGGCCGCGAGGTCGAGGTGCTCCGTCTGGTCGCCGATGGACGCTCGAACAAGGAAATCGGCGAAGACCTCGGCCTGTCCGCGCTGACTGTGAAAAGCCACCTGGCCCGGATCGCGCGCAAGCTTGGAACCGGTGACCGGGCGGAGATGGTCGCCCTCGCCATGCGGGCCGGCGTCATCCGCTAGACCCGCAACTCCCCGCCCGGCCGCTTACGGTAGTCGGGTGTGCGCACTCCCCCTGCTCGAGCCGCGCGACGGCGTGCCCCCGGTGGTGGCGTCACCCGACGCCTTGGCCCGGACCGTAGCGGCCTTCGCTGCCGGCACCGGCCCGGTCGCCGTCGACGCCGAGCGGGCCTCCGGCTATCGCTACGGCCAGCAGGCCTACCTCGTCCAGATCCGCCGGGCCGGGGCCGGTACGGCACTCATCGATCCGGTCGGATGTCCCGACCTCTCCACGCTCGGTTCCATCATCTCTAACGAGGAGTGGATCCTCCACGCAGCGAACCAGGACCTGCCCTGCCTGGCCGGCGTGGGCCTGGTCCCGCGGCTGATTTTCGACACCGAGCTGGCCGGTCGGTTGGCCGGATACGAACGCGTCGGGCTGGGCGCCATCGTCGAGGAGCTGCTCGGTTTCACCCTGGAGAAGGGCCACTCGGCCTCCGACTGGTCACAGCGGCCGTTGCCGGCTGCGTGGCTTGTCTACGCCGCCCTCGACGTAGAGGTACTCGTCGAGCTTCGGGACGCACTCGCGGCGGAGCTCGAACGGCAGGGGAAGCTCGGCTGGGCCCGCGAGGAGTTCGCGGCGATCGTCGCCGCGCCGCCCGCGCCGTCGCGGGTCGACCCCTGGCGGCGCACATCGGGCATCCACCGGCTCCGAACCCGCCGGCAGCTGGCCGCCCTGCGGGGGGTGTGGGAACTGCGGGAGAACATGGCCCGGGATCGCGACCTCGCGCCCGGCCGGCTGCTCTCCGACACCGCCCTGATCGCGGCCGTGCTCCAGGCGCCGGCGTCGGTGGATGCGCTCACCGCGCTTCCGGTGTGGGGTGGCCGGGCGACCCGCCGGCTGGCTGGACAGTTCTTCGCGGCGCTCCGTTCGGCCGGTGAGCTCCCGGAGCCGAGCCTGCCGACGGTCAACCTCGCGGTGGACGGGCCGCCCCCGACCAGCCGGTGGGCGGAGAAGGACCCGGCCGCGGCCGCCCGGCTCACCCGGGCCCGCGCCGCGGTCGCCGCCCTGGCGGCGGAACACCGGATGCCCGCCGAGAACCTGCTCGCCCCCGACCTGGTCCGTCGGCTCGCGTGGGAACCGCCCGGCCTGCACACCGAGGATGCGGTGGGGGCCGTGCTCCGGGCCGGCCGGGCGCGGGACTGGCAGGTGCGGCTGACCGCGGCCGCGCTGGCGGCGGTTCTCGATCCGCCCCCGGAGATGGACGATCCGCTCGGGTGAACCAGCCGGCCATCCACACCGAGCGCTGCGTTCTCGAGCCGCTCGACATCCCCACCGCGCGCGCACTCGCGGCCGGGCGCTGGGACGCCGTGCCCGGCGGCCCGGGCTGGCCGCATCCGGACACCGCGGTCGTGGTGTCGGCGGCGCTTTCGCTGGGCTGGCCGACCTGGCTGATCCGGTGCGGGCCCGCGGATGGAGCGGTGATCGGTGAATGCGGGCTCAAGGGCGCCCCCGAGCCCGGCGGCCCGGTCGAGATCGGATACGGCCTGGCCGGCCCGGCCCGGGGCCACGGCTACGCCCGGGAGGCGGTGGCCGCGCTGCTGGGGTGGCTGGCCGAGGACCGGCAGGCGACCGCGGTGCTCGCCGAGGTCAAGCTGACGAACACGGCGTCCCGCCGGCTGGTCGAGGGGCTCGGGTTCACCCTCGACGAGGAGCGGGACGGCTTCGCTCACTACCGGCTGCCGTTGCCCCGCTGACCGGCCCGGCGGCCGCCGTTACCCACGGGTAATATCAGCCGCCATCCTCCTCGCTCCGGGAGTCCGCCGTGCCGCACGCCAGCCCCGCCGCGCCCTCCGTGGTCTTCGTCGACGGGGTCCGCACCCCCTTCGGCAAGGCCGGACCGAACGGCCTCTACGCCCAGACCCGGGCCGACGACCTCGTCGTGCACGTGCTGCGCGAGTTGCTGCGCCGGCACCCGGAGCTCCCGCCGGAACGGGTCGACGACGTGGCGATCGCCGCCACCACGCAGATCGGCGACCAGGGCCTCACCCTCGGCCGGACCGCCGCGATCCTCGCCGGCCTGCCCAAGACGGTCCCCGGCTTCGCTCTCGACCGGATGTGCGCCGGGGCGATGACCGCCGTGACGACGATGGGCTCCGGCATCGGCTTCGGCGCGTACGACGTGGCCATCGCCGGTGGCGTCGAGCACATGGGCCACCACCCGATGGGCGAGGGCGTCGACCCGAACCCCCGGTTTCTCACCGAGCGACTGGTCGACCCTTCGGCGCTGGTCATGGGCCAGACCGCAGAGAACCTGCACGACCGCTTTCCCGAGCTGACCAGGGAGCGCGCCGACGCTTTCGCGCTCGCCAGCCAGCGGCGTTACGCCGAAGCGCTCGCCGCCGGCCGGATCGCTGCGGACCTCGTCCCGGTCGCCGTGCGGTCCGCGGAGTCCGGCTACGGGCTCGCTACCGCCGACGAGCCGCCCCGCCCGGGCACGACGCTCGAGGATCTCGCGCGGCTCAAGACCCCGTTCCGCCCGCACGGCCGGGTGACCGCCGGCAACGCGGCCGGACTCACCGACGGCGCGACCGGTTGCCTGCTCGCCGCGGAGGACGCAGCCCGGCTGCTCGGGCTGCCGGTGAAGATGCGCCTGGTCGGCTACGCCTTCGCGGGGGTGGAGCCCGAGGTCATGGGGGTCGGGCCGATCCCGTCCACCGAGAAGGCCCTGGCCCGCAGCGGCCTGGCGATCGAGGACATCGGGCTGTTCGAGATCAACGAAGCCTTCGCCGTCCAGGTCCTCGCCTTCCTCGACCATTTCGGGCTCGCGGACGACGACCCCCGGGTCAACCCCTACGGCGGCGCGATCGCGCTCGGTCACCCCCTCGCCTGTTCCGGGGTGCGGCTGATGATCCAGTTGGCTCGCCAGTTCACCGAGCAGCCGCGGGTCCGCTACGGGATCACCGCCATGTGCGTCGGGATCGGAATGGGCGCAACGGTCATCTGGGAGAACCCACACTGGGAGGGCGCGTGACCACCGAGTTCCCCGAGGAGGTCGTCACCCGGGCGCTGACCCGCCGGGTCGAACTTCCCGACGGCCCCGCCTTCGCGCTGATCACCCTGGACAACGGGCACGACCACACCCGGCCGAACACGTTCGGGCCGGCCGGCCTGCTCGCACTCGACGCCGCGCTCGACGCCGCCGCGGCGAGCGACGTGGATGCGATCGCGATCACCGGGAAGCCGTTCATTTTCGCGGTCGGCGCAGACCTGTCCGGGGTTTCCCGGCTCACCCGCCGGGATCAGGCGCTCGACATCGGTCGGCTCGGACACCGGGTCTTCGGCCGGCTCGGCGCCGGCAAGCCGACCTTCGCCTTCGTCAACGGAGCGGCGATGGGCGGCGGGGTCGAGATCGCGCTGCACTGCACCTACCGGACGATCTCCTCCGGGGTTCCCGCGGTCGCCCTGCCCGAGTGTTTCCTCGGGCTGGTCCCCGGCTGGGGAGGAACCCAGCTGTTGCCGAACCTGATCGGCCCGGACGCCGCCATCAAAGTGATCCTGGAGAACCCGCTCAGCCAGAACCGGACGCTCCGCGGCGCGCAGGCTTTCGAGCTCGGGCTGGCGGACGCCCTGTTCGAGCCGGCCGACTTCCTCGAGCGCTCGCTGCACTGGGCCGCCGACGTGCTCGCCGGCCGGGTCCGCCCCGCCCGGCCGGAACCGGACCGCGGCCCCGCCTGGGACGAGGCCGTGGCCCGCGGCCGGGACCTGGTCGACGCCTCGGTGCACGGTGCCGCCCCGGCGCCCTACCGGGCTCTGGAGCTGATCGCTCTTGCGAAAAGCGCGGATCGGGCCACCGGGTTCGCCGCGGAGGACGAGGCGCTCGCCGACCTGATCCTCGGCGAGGAACTGCGCTCCGGGCTGTACGCGTTCGACCTCGTCCAAAAGCGGGCGCGCCGCCCGGTCGGCGCCCTCGACCGGTCCCTCGCCCGGCCCGTCACCAAGGTGGGCATCGTCGGCGCGGGGCTGATGGCCAGCCAGCTCGCCACCCTGTTCGTCCAGCGGCTCGAGGTCCCGGTCGTGCTGACCGACGTCGACCAGTCCCGGCTGGACACCGGCGTCGGATACGTCCACGGCGAGGTCGACCGTCTCCTCGGCCGGGGCCGGATCACGCCCGACCGGGCGAACCGACTCAAGGCTCTGGTCACCGGGTCGCTGTCGAAAGCCGGATTCGCGGACGCTGACTTCGTCATCGAGGCGGTGTTCGAGGAGTTGACGGTCAAGCAGCAGGTGTTCGCCGAATGCGAGGCGGTCGTCTCCGACACGTGCGTGCTCGCTACCAACACATCCTCGCTGTCGGTCACGGCGATGGCCGCGGGGCTCAGCCACCCGGAGCGGGTCGTCGGCTTCCACTTCTTCAACCCGGTCGCCGTGCTGCCGCTGCTGGAGATCGCGCGGACCGCGCGGACCGACGACCCCACATTGGCCACCGCGTTCACTATCGCCCGGGCGCTGAAGAAGTCGGCGGTGCTCGTTAAAGATGCTCCGGCGTTCGTCGTGAATCGGGTGTTGACCCGATTCCTCGGCGAGGTGACCCGCGCGGTCGACGAGGGCACGGCTTTCGAGGACGCCGACGCTGCCCTGCGGCCGCTGGGACTGCCGATGTCGCCGTTCGAGTTGCTGGCCCTGGTCGGGCCGACGGTTGCGCTGCACGTCGCGGAAACGTTGCATGCCGCGTTCCCCGAGCGCTTCTACGTGTCGGAGAACCTCCGCCGGATGGTGGAGGCGGGCAAGACCGGTGTGTACAGCTGGGCGTCCGGGGCGGCGCAGGTGGACCCCGAGGTAGCCGACCTGTTTCTCCGACCAGCCGACCCGCGCGCGTCCTCCGCGGAGGAGGTGCGCGGCCGGGCCCTCGACGCGCTCGCCGAGGAGATCCGGCTGATGCTCGACGACGGGGTCGTCGCCGAGGCAGCGGACATCGACCTGTGCCTGCTCCTCGGCGCCGGTTGGCCCTTCCACCTCGGCGGAATCACCCCGTACCTGGACCGCGCGGGGGTCTCCGAACGGGTCGCCGGCCGGCGATTTCTGCCCGCCGGCGTGGCCAGCCTGCCGCGCATGGATTGCCCAGATTCACCCGATTGACGCGCCTGGTTGCGATCGCGGCTGGGTAGCGTAGGGAAGTGCCGCCCAAACCGCCGCTGGACATCGCGCTGCGCCGGTGCGCGCTCGCGGTATCGGTCCTGCACGACGTGGACCTGCGCCCGTCGCTCACCGGCATCGTGCTGACCCAGGTCCCCCGGATCAAGGTCACTTGGGCGGAGATCCGCCGGGCCGTCGCCGGCGCCGACCCGGAGAGCGATCTGGCACGCACCCGGCTGGCCCGATGGCTCGCGGTCCGGCGCTGGCTCGCCTCCCGCACCGCCCGGGAGCTCGCCGAGATGGCTCGCCCTTACGGCGTCCCGGTCGAAAGCGAGTTGCACCCTGGGCTCGACTGGGTGCGGCTGCGGGTCCTCGGCGACGCGCTGGACATCGGACTGGGTTTCGTCGGCCTCGACCCGACCCACCCCGACGACATCGTCGTCCCACCGCAGCGGCTGCTCGAGGCCGCCGGTTTCGACGCCGATCCGTGGTGGCCCGCGCAGCTGGTCTATCTGGAGCAGATGGGTCGGATGGCCGCCGAACGGTACCTGCGCCAGCCGGCCGCTCCGCTGCGTCCGATGGGCGACTGCGACGTCGTCACGCTCCTGGGGTCGCGCAGCCTGCGGGTGGTGCTCGTAGCCGCCAGCGAAGGCATGCGCTCGGCGGCGGTCCCGATGCGGGTGCGGGGTTGGCTCGACCTGACCAGGATCGACCCCGCCTACGTTCTAGCCGCGGCCGCGCTCACCGAGGCGCCGCATCGCGGTTTCCCCCGGCCCCTTCTCGTCACCGCCGACGAGCTCGCGCTGGCTCGACCCGGCGGCCAGCCGGAACAACTCGTCCTGCGCGACCCGGCCGTTCACGAGCCGTGGCTGCGCGACGTCCTCTACCGGTAGCCGGGCGAGGAGCCCGTCAGATCAGCGGATGCGGCGGGCGCTGCCTGGGCTTGGCGAACCGGCCCAGGCCGCGCTCCACCCCCACCGGGCCGACCGCGCCGGTGAACGCGGAACGCCTTCGGCCGAATCCGGTGTTCGTCGCCAACAGCACCAGGCCCATCGCGGCGAGAAGCCCAACCGCGACGTTTCTGGTCCGCCCGGTTGTGGGTGTGCTGGCGGCGACGGCGCGCTGCGCGACCGGCGCGTTGTTCGCCCCGGTCCCGGCCACCGCCGGAGCGGCGCCGGTCGACGTGGTCGTCGTGGCTGCGCCTGCCGGGAGCGATCCCCCGGTCACCACCGGGCCGGTTGTGCCCGCGCCGCTCGCGACGGCCGGTGTGGTGCGGCTCGGCGGCGCGCTCGTCGTGCTCGCCCCGGTCGAGCCGGGCGTGCTTCCGGACGAGCCGGACCCACCCGAGCCGCCAGCGCCCGGACCACCGATCGGCGGAGACTGCGAGCCGGCCCCGCTGAACGACTCGCCCCCGGGCGTCGCCAGGTCCACCGAGAAGGGCGGGGTGGCGTCGGTGGGGGCGCCGATGTCGAGAACCGGCACGTTGTTGGTCGTGGCCGGCACGATCGCGACGCTGTACAGGCCAGCCGCTACCTGGGCACCGGAGTCGAGTAGGAAAGTCACCGATTTGCCGCTGGAGGACAGCACCCCGGCGTAGGAATGGGCGGCGCAGTTGTAGCCCGGCGCGGCGCTGGACGGCTGGTCGTCCCCGTTTCGCCAGCTGGTGTTCAGCGTCGGGCAGGCCAGCAGCGACGGCGTGCCCTGCTCCGTGCTGGTATCCACCGCCACGGTGAGCGTCGCCGATCCCGCGGAGCCGACCTGGTAGGCGAGCGCGGAATAGGCGAGCACCTGACCCGGGGCCACCGCCACGTGCAGCTCGCCCGCCGGGGTCGTGGCCGGCGCCGCGGATCCGTTCGCCGACACGAGGTTCCACCAGCCGGCGCGGAGCGGGGCTTCGGCGAACGCCGGGCCGGCCAGAGCGAACGTGGCCGCCACGGTGGCCACGCAGCTGGTTCCGGCCAGGCGCAACGCCAGACGCGTCCTCGAGTTCATTTCGCCGCCACCTTCTGTCGCGCCGGCGGCCGGTTCCGCCCCGACCGGCCGATCGTCGCCGGGTCGCTCCCCAGGTACGCCGAGATCACCCGGTCGTCGGCGAGGACCTGCGCCGGCGGCCCCTCGGTGAGTACCCGGCCCAGGTCCAGGGCAACGATCGAGTCCGAGACCGAGCAGATCAACGGCATGTCGTGCTCGATGACCATCATGGCGGCGCCGGTCTCCTCGCGAATGCGCAGCAGCAACGGGCCGAGGGCTTCGGTCTCGCGTTGCGCGATCCCGCTGGACGGCTCGTCGAGCAGCAGCACCTTCGGGTCGTGGGCGAGCGCCATGGCCAGATCCACGATCCGCCGCGAGCCGGTGGACAGCTCGGCCACGAACTTGTCCCGGAACGCCCCCAGGCCCATCAGCTCGATCAGGTCGTCGACGGTGAACGCCACATCCAGCTCGGAGTCGCGGATGGCCGGGGTGCCGATTAGGGCCGAGAGGTGGTCGCGCACCTCGATGTGGCGTTCCATGCCGAGGGCGATGTTCTCGGCGACGGTGAGGGAAGGGAAGATCCGCGCGTCCTGGAAGGAGCGCCCGAGGCCGGCCGTGGCCCGCCGCTCCGGCGGCCAACGACCGATATCCACGCCCTCGAGGGTGATCCGCCCGCGCTCGGCCGGGATGTGCCCGGAGATCAGGTCGAAAACGGTGGTCTTGCCGGCGCCGTTGGGGCCGATGAAACCCAGGATCTCCCTGCTGTGCAACGTGAACGAGACGTCCTGCACCGCGACGATGCCGCCGAACGAACGGCTGAGCCCGCTCACCTCGAGGACCTTCTCCTCGGCAGTCTCCGGGCCACCCGACCGGCCGTTGGCGGAGACGCCGGGCTTGGGCTTGGGCTTGCCGGCGCCGAGGGATCGACCGGCCTGGTCCAGGAAGACCGAGCGCAGCACATCGTCGCGGTCGAGCAGGTCCTCGGTGGCGCCGGTGAAACGGATCTCCCCCTTCTCCATGAAGCACGCCGTCTGGGCGATGATCAGGGCCACGTTCACCGACTGCTCGACGAGCACGATCGTGGCGCCCTCGGCGTGGATCGCGCGCACCGCATCGAGCAGCCGGTCGACGATCGCGGGGGCGAGCCCCAGCGACAGCTCGTCGATGACCAGCAGCCGGGGCCGCGCGATGAACGCCATGCCGAGGGCCAACTGCTGCTGCTCCCCGCCGGAGAGATCCCCGGCGAGCTGACCCCACCGCTCGGTCAGGCGGGGGAACATGGCGAGCACCTGCTGGGTACGCTCCGCGACCGCGTCCGCGGACTGGCTGGCGTACATCCAGCAGCCGACCGTGAAGTGCTCCGCGACGGTGAGGGTCGGGAACACGGCGCGGCCGCCCGGGACGTGCACGATGCCGAGGGCGGTCGTCTCACCGGGTGTGGCGCGGGTTATGTCGCGACCGGCGAACGTGATCTGCCCCGCTGTCGGGTGGATCAGCCCGGAGATCGCCTTGAGCAAGGTGGACTTGCCGGCTCCGTTGGTCCCGAGCAGGGCCACGATCGAACCTTCGGGGACCTCCAGGTCGACGTCGAAGAGCACCTGCACCTTGTCGTAGGCGACGTCCACGCCGCGGCAGGAGAGCAGCGCCCCGGAGGTGACCGGCAGGAGCTGGGTGGTGTCCAGATCCGCCGCCGCACGGTGCCTACCCCGGCGGTCGAGGCCGAGCCTCATCGGACCGGCTCCGGCTCGCGGGCGGTGAGCGCGGCGCCGAAAGCCTGCTCCTGGTGTTCCGGTTCGTGCTCGTCGACCCGCCGGTCCGCGACGAGCGAGGGCACGTGCAGCTGGTGACGCGAGGCCAGGCGGCGCAGCCAGTCGTCGCGGAGCTGGAACACCCAGCCGGCGAGACCGCCCGGGTTGAACCACAGGTTGAGGATCAGCAGGGGGCCGGTCAACAACAGCGGCATCACCGAGTCCCACGTGGTGCCGAGGTGGTGCCAGATCAGCGGCCCGAACAGCACCAGCGCCTCGAATGCGATCACCCCGAGCACGCCGCCGGCGAGCGAGCCGAGGCCGCCGACCGCGGCGGCGAGGAACACCCCGATGCTCGCCGTCACGCTGTACGTTCCGGCGTTGACGCTGAACTGCAGGTAGGCGAACAGCACGCCGGCGACGCCGGCGAAGACGCCGGCGACGGCGAAGGCGGCCAGCCGGCTGCGCACCGGCGCGATCCCGTAGGACGTGGCGGCCCGCTGGTTGTCGCGCAGCGCGATGAGGATCCGCCCGCTGTGGTGGCGGCGGAACGACAGGGCCCCGGCGATGCACAGGCCGAAGAACGCCACGCACAGGAAGTAGAAGCTCTTCGGGTCGTTCATGTCGAACCGGCCGTAGAGCAGCGGGCGCAGCAGGTGTGCCGTGTAGCCGGACGGCAGGATGTGCGCGCCGATGAAGTAGTTCGTGTTCAACATGTAGTTTTCGACGGCGTAGCCGAACGCCAGGGTCGTCACCGCGAGGTAGATGCCGTGGATCCGGACGGCCGGCAACCCGATGATCACCGCGGTGACCACCCCGGTTGCGATCCCGATCGCCAACGCCGCGAAGAAGTCGATGTTGTGGTTGGCGGCGAGCCCGCCGGAAACGGCCGCGGACATTCCGACCAGACCGAACTGGCCGAGACTGATCTGGCCGGCCCACCCGGTGAGGACGACCAGGGAGACGCCGATGATGCCGTAGACCGGCAGCACGGTGAGCTCCGGCACGTAGGCGGCTCCCGCGAGGAACGGAAGCCCGATCGCGAGCCCGATCGCCGCGGCGATGCCGATCGCGCGCAGCCGAAGGACCTCCGGCAGCCGGCGCAGCTCGATCGGGATCGGGCGGAAGACGGCGATCGCCTGCCAGCTCGAGGCGCCGGCTTCCACGGCTCGGGACCGGGTCCGCCGCTGGGCCAGCAAGCCGAGCAGGATCACGACGATCATCAGCCCGGACGCGTAGTCGTTGTTCCCGGCCGTGGCCACCGAGCCGGCGATGAGCAGTCCGATGCCGAGGCCGGTCAGCAGCGCCAGGCCGACGCTCTGCATGCGGGCGACGACGGCCGCGGCCAGCCCGTAGAGCAGCGTGTCGAAACCCAGGGTTGCGTCGCTCGGTACCCCGATCAGCGGGGACTGGCCGAAGATCGCGATCCCGGAGAGCAGCCCGGCGAGCGCCCAGGCGATGGTGGCGACCCGGGCGACCGGGATGCCGAGCAGGGCCGCCCGTTCGGCGTTCTCGCTCGACGCGCGCAGCGCGATGCCGAAGCGGCTGCGCTTCAGGAACAGGGCCAGCGCGCCGGTGACGATCAGCACCGAGACGATCGCGAAGACGTCGTTGCCGGTCAGGACGGGTTCGCCGCGGGAGCTGTGGTAGGCGAGGCTCTGCCATGGCGTGGTGACCTTGGGGGCCTGCGCCGCCTTCTGACCGAACCACACCGGGATGAAGAAGCCGAGCGCGGCATAGCTTTGCGCTACCCCGATGGTGACGACGGTCACGATGAGCCGCGAGGCATGGTTGAACCGGCGCAGGACGACGACCTCGGTGAGGGCACCAAACGCCAGCCCGCCGACGACCGCGATCGGCAGGGTCAGCAGGTAGCTGACATGGTCGGCGATGGTGAGCGACACCGCGAAGATGGCCGGCACCGCGCCGACCGCGGCCGCAGCGAAGTTGATCACCCGGCTGGTCCGGTAGGACAGGACCAGCGCGACACCGATGATTCCGTACAGGGCGCCCAGGGACAGCCCGTTGACGATGTCGACCGACGACATCCCGAACCACGCCCGGATCCCGAAGAAGGCCGCGGCCGCGATGACGGTGCGGCGGACCAGCGTCGCGGTCCGGCCGGAGCTGCTGGCGAGCGAGCCGAGCAGGTCTCGTAGCCCGGCGACGGACGGTGGCGAGGCGCCCAGGATGGTCACTTACGGTTCTCCGGCTCCGGTGCCGGAGGCTCGGCGAACGCCGGGAAGTTGAAGTTGAACCGGGATCCCTCGACCGGGATCCAGTGCCCGGCCACACCGTTGTAGGGACTGATCGCCTTGTGATCCCAGTACATGACCGCGACGTCCTGGTTCCAGCACCAGTCGTTCGGCAGGAACTGGCGCAGCACGTACCCGGTGGTGCCGCCACCGCGGGCACCCATCTGCGGGGCCAGCGCCTGCATCCGCGGCGGCGTGAGCTGCGGGCCGGTGTTCTCGATCATGCTGCCCAGCATGTTGTAGTTGTCCCAGAAGATCTGGAGCACCGCCGACGAGACCGGCAGCGCCTTGCCGCCGGTCTCCAGGTTCCAGACCTTGACGGCCGATGACTGCGCGGGCGCGGTCTGCGGGTCGTCGGCGCCCAGCCCGATCGCGTTGTCGAACGGGCAGCCCTGATTGGGGTTGGGGCAGGCGAGGCTGCCGTCATAGGTCTGCGCGCTCGAGTCCCAGTCCATCGTCTGGTCACTCGCGATCAGAGACTCCGGCCAGTAGTTGTCGGAGGCCGAGGCGTTGTAGGCGAACTGGGGTGCCACCGGGTCGCACAGGCAGAGCACGCTCGTCGCCGGGTTGCTGGTGGTGTCCATCCGCGCGGTCCCCTCCTGGGACTGCTGGGTGGCGGTGTTGATGTTCTGCGCGTAGAAGTAGGTGTGGGTGACCGACTCGCCGCAGTCGGACTGAAGGGCCGGGAACAACACCTGCTTGACGGTGGCCTCGTTGTCCGGGTCGTTCGTGCTGATCACGCCGAGGACGCGCTTGGAGTGCCGGAAGTTCTGCGCCGGGTTCTCCGTCCCGGCGAAGATCGCGGTGCGCCCGCTGCCGCGCTGGCTCGTCATCTGCGAGCACCACCACTTGGCGAACTGGAGCTCCACCCGGCTCGAGCTTTCCGCCGCGTCGAAGGAGTACGGGGCGTTGGCGTTGTGGAAGGCGTCCGAGAAGCCGGCGCCGCCGAAGTTCACCACGTGCAGACGGGACAGCTCGGCGTAGCAGGCGGAGCAGACGGTGGTGTTCCAGAACACCGCGTATGGGTGGTACTGGGTCACGATCTTGTCCATCTCGCCGATCAGGCAGGTGTAGTCCGGCGGCACCGTGGTGCAGGTTCCCTGGTAGCTATCGATATGGATCTTGCGCCCGTAGAGCTGGTAGTGGCTGTCGATGAACGCCGCGTCGGCCCCGTCCCAGACCTGGGCCTGCGCCGCGGTATAGTACAGGCCCTGTGCCTTCAGGATCGCGTCCACTTCCGCGCCGTAGTCCGCCACGTAGTTGACGACTTCGATCTGCTGCCCGGTCACGCCCTGCCAGGTCGCGCCCCCGTTGCTCGGGTCGGCCGCGCCGACCGTGCCCGGGGTGCATGGCGGTGCGAAGAAGTCGATCGACGGGCTGTACTGGCGGCCACTCACGCAGTGCGTGGTGTCCCCGCCGACGCCGCCCGTGGACACACTGGTGGTCGTGGGCTGGCTTCCGGTTACCCCGGGGCCGGGCCCCTGACCGGAACCTGTTCCCGCGGCGCCGGTGCCGGCCGCGCCCGTGGCCGCGGCCCCGGGCAGCCCCGAGGTCGAGCCGGGGGTGCCCGGCGCGCCACTGGTGGTGGTGGTGCCCCCGGCGCCGGTTCCGGAGGAGTAACCGGTGCCGAGCGCCGAAGAGCCGTTGGCCCCGGGCGCGGTTGAGGGCAGCACGAGCACCAGAACCAGTTGCATGGCGACGAGCAAACCCAGCGGACCGAACTTGCTGAGCAGCGGACTCGAACCCATCAGTCCTCCGGGCGCTGGGTGAACCGGCTGAATCGGCTGGATCGGCTGAATCATGCGAGCGGCGGGATGTCCCGTCAAGGCAGGTATGTGACCCTGGTCACGCCTGACCGGCCGCGAACGCGCCGCCGGTCCATCGAGTTCAGCACGCGGCGAGTGGGCGATTCGTCAACATCAGCACGCGGCGACTGGGCGGTTCACCCCGGGCAAACCGCCCACTCGGCATGCGGCAGGGGCGACGGAGGGAGCTGGCCACGCGGCCCGGCTAGCGCTGATCGGCCTCGCGGATGTCGACCGGCGCGGACTCGACCGGGGCCGACCGGGCCACCATCTCGACGACGGCGCGGGCGATGTCCTGCGCGGTGAGCCCGGCGGCAGCGAGGACCTGGGCCCGGGTGCCGTGCGCGAAGAACCGTTGCGGGAGTCCGAACTGGCGGATCGGGACGTCCACCCCCGCATCCCCGAGTTCCTGCGCGATTGCGGCGCCGACCCCGCCGACCCGGCCGTTGTCCTCGACCGTGACCACCAGCCGATGCCCGCCGGCCAGCCGCTCCAGTGCCGCGTCGACGGGCTTCACCCAGCGCGGGTCGACGACGGTGGAGCTGATCCCCTGGGCACCGAGCCGCTCGGCGACCTCGAGCCCGACCCGGGCCATCGCGCCGATCGCGATGACCAGCACGTCGCCGTTTCCGGTCCCGGCCAGGACGTCGACCGCGCCCACGCGGTCCACGGCCGGGATGTCGGCGCCGACCGGTCCCTTGGCGAACCGCACCACGGTGGGGCCGTCGGCGATCTCGACGGCCTCGCGGAGGGCCGCGCGCAGGGTCGCGGCGTCCCGCGGCGCCGCCACCCGCAATCCGGGCACGACCTGGAGGATCGACAGGTCCCACATCCCGTTGTGGCTCGGCCCGTCGTCCCCGGTGACCCCCGCCCGGTCGAGCACGAAGGTGACCGCCGACCGATGCAGGGCGACGTCCAGCAGGAGCTGGTCGAAGGCCCGGTTGAGGAAGGTGGCGTAGATGCAGACGACCGGATGCAGCCCCCCCTCGGCGAGCCCGGCCGCCGAGGTCACCGCGTGCTGCTCGGCGATCCCGACGTCGAACACCCGGTCCGGAAACAGCTGTTGGAACTTCTCCAGCCCAACCGGCGCAAGCATCGCCGCGGTGAGCGCCACGACATCCGGCCGGTCCCGCCCGATGCCGACCATCTCGTCCGAGAAGACCTGCGTTCCGGTGGGGCCGCCCCCCTTCGGATGGACCAACCCGGTCTGCGGGTCGAACGCGCCTCCCGGACTGTGCAGCCGGTCCGCGTCGTCCGCCTCGGCCGGCGCGTAGCCGAAACCCTTGCGAGTCACGCAGTGCACGATGACCGGGCCGCCGAAGTCCCGAGCCCGACGCAGCGCACTCTCCACCGCCTCGATGTCGTGCCCGTCGATCGGGCCGACGTATTTCAACCCCAGGTCCTCGAACAGGCCCTGCGGGGCGAGGACGTCCTTGATGCCCTTCTTCAGTCCATGCAAGGCCTCGTAGAGCGGCGGGCCGACCACCCGGGTCCGGCTGAGCACCGACTTGACCAGGTCGAGCGCCTGCTCGTATCCCTGGGTCAGCCGCAGCGCCGCCAGGTGGTCGGCGACGCCTCCGACGGTCGGGGCGTAGGAGCGGCCGTTGTCGTTGACGACGATGATCACCGGGCGATGCGGGGCGGCGGCGATGTTGTTCATCGCCTCCCAGCACATCCCGCCGGTCAGCGCGCCGTCCCCGACCACGGCGACCACGGCACGATCCGGTTCGCCGCGCAGCGCGTATGCCTTGGCCAGCCCGTCGGCGTAGGACAGCGCCGTCGAGGCGTGCGAGTTCTCGATGACGTCGTGCTCGGACTCGGCACGGCTCGGATAACCGGACATCCCGCCGGCCTGGCGCAACGCGACGAAGCCGGCCTGGCGCCCGGTCAGGATCTTGTGCACGTACGCCTGGTGTCCGGTGTCCCACAGGATCCGGTCCCGGGGCGAGTCGAACACCCGGTGCAGGGCGATGGTCAGCTCCACCGCCCCGAGGTTCGGCCCGAGATGTCCGCCGGTCCGGGACACCGACGTGATGAGGAAGTCGCGGATCTCGGTCGCCAGCCGCGGGAGGTCGGCGGCCCCCAGCCGCTTGAGGTCGGCCGGACCCTGGATCGACTCGAGCAGCGTCACCGGACGAGTCTAAGCTTCGCCCCGACCCGCCCGGCCCGCGTCACAGCCGGGGCACGTACCGCCGGCCGCGCAATGCCGACTCGATCAGGTCGACCGCATGCGCCGCCGTCGCCAGCCGGCCGACCTCCCGCTCGTACACCGACACCGCCGCGTCGACCACCTCCGGTGCGACCACCGGCGCCAGGGCGGCTCGCGCCCCGGCCAGCCCCCGCCGGGAAGCCTCGACCGCGGCGGCGAGATGGCCGGCGGCGAACCGGGCGAGCACGATCGGGTGCCGGCGAAGCACCTCGTATCCCCGGTAATCCGCCGGACACTGGTCGAACAGCCAGCCGACCGCCGTACCTTCCCAGTCCGGACTGCCCGGCGTTCGGACGCCGGGCGGCCAGCCCGGCGGCAGTTGGGTCACCGGGGCTCCGGGACCAGCAGCCCGATGCACTCGACGTGTCCCGTCATCGGAAAGGCGTCGAACGCGCGCAACCCGGTCAGCCGGTAACCCTGCGCGGCAAACGACGCGACGTCGCGCGCCAAGGCGGAAGGGTCGCATGCCACGTAGGCGACGGCCCGCGGCCGCAGTCCGACTATCGCCGCGACGACCGCCGCGCCGGCGCCGGCTCGCGGCGGGTCGAGCACGACCACGTCGCTGCGTCCGAGGGAGCCGAGCCGCCGCGGGTCGACCCGCGCGTTGAGGACCTGGACCTGTGGCAGGTCGGCGAGGTTGACGGCCGCGTCGGCGGCCGCGTCACGGTCGGACTCGACGGCGGTGACCCGCCCCTCGGCCCCGACCCGTTCGGCGAGCGCTGCCGCGAAGAGGCCGACCCCGCTGTAGAGATCCACCGCCCGCTCCCCGGGTCGCGGCGCGAGGAACGCACAGACGGCGGCGCTGAACGTCTCCGCGGCCGCCGGGTGAACCTGCCAGAAGCCGCGGCCGCTGACTCGGAACTGCCGCCCGAAGGCACGCTCGCGGACCCCGGGTCGGCCATGGCGCGCGAGCGGCCCGTCGCGGCCGACGGTGAGCAGGGCATGCGCGGCGTCGAGCGGCGGAGTGAACGGCTCGACCCCGCCGGAGGCCGCGGTGACGACGACGGCACGGTCCCGCGTGGCCGCCGCGACGGCGACCTCGACGAGGGCGGCCCCGGGCCAGCGACGACGCTCCACCCCGAGGTCTTCGACGAGTGGATGGGCCAGCGGGCATGCGGTCAGGGGCTCGATCTCGTGCGAGCGGTGCCGGCGCAGACCGACCACCGCGTCCGCTCCGACGGCGAACTGCACCCTGGTGCGCCAGCCGAGACCGTCTGGGCAGCCGGCCAGGGCCTCGACCTCGACCTCGACGTCCAGGCCGGCGAGCCGACGCAGTTGCTCACGGATGACGGCCGCTTTCCCGGCGCGTTGTGCCGGCAGCGCAGCGTGCTGCCAGTCGCAGCCCCCGCACCGCCCTGGTCCGGCGTGCTGGCACGGCGGTGAAACCCGGTCCGGCGAGGCCCGGAGCACCTCGACGGCGTCGGCCCTCGCGTACCGCGCCCGTTGCTCGGTGATCCGGGCGCGGACCAGCTCACCGGGTAGCGCGTGGCGGACGAAGACCACCCGGTCACCGTCTCGCGCCACACACATCCCCCCGGATGCGACCGGCCCCACCTCGAGATCGAGTTCGGGCTGCCCGCCGGTCACGCGTCGGGCAGCAGGATGAGCCTCGGGTTGCGCATCGCAAGCCGACCCTCGTAGGTGGCGACCATGCCTTCCACCCTGACCCGCCGCCCCGGCGCCACGCCACGGATCTCGCGCCGGCCGAGGAAGACGAGCGACACCCCTCCGGTGTCGTCCGCGACGACCGCCTCGAGCACCGGGGCCTCGTCTTTCGGTCGCACCTCGACCGACCGGATGCGCCCCTCGATGCGGGCCCGTTCCCGATAGCGAAGCTGGTTGATGGCGACCACCCCGTCCGGCCGGGCCGGCGTCCTGGCCGCCTCACCCGATTCCACCCGGGCGGCCCGGCGCCGCCCGGAGTCCTCGGCGGCCGCGAACTCCTGCTCCATGGTCAGCCGCTTATGCGACGCGGTGTGCACCGGAGGCAGCCGCGGGTCGAACGGCACGATGGTGGCCGCCGCGTGGGGGACCCGGCTCACCGTGGCCGCGATCCGGTCGGCCGTGCGGTCGTGCAGGAGCCGGCCGATCAGTGGCGAGTACGACCGCCGGGGCAGCAGCACGGTCGCCTCGGTCACGCCGTCGTCGACCTCCCCCACTACCAGTTCGAGGGCGGTCCGGCGGATCCGGCGGTCGGGGCAGTCGTGCAGCTCGAGATTTATCCCACCGTGCTCGAGCCGGCCCCACCGGTCGGCGAGGGTCTCGGCCCGAGCCGAGTCGAGGACGATGTGCACCGCTCGAATCTCGCTCGGCCGCAAGCCGCGGGCATAGCGGACCGCCCGCAGGGTCGCAAGATCGAGGCTGTCGACGAAGACGAGCACCACATGGCGGCGGAAGTTCGGTTCGACATCGAGTCGCGGGGCGAACGTCCGATATGCCTCGGCCTCGTCGCGGTACTGGCGGTTCAGCCGGATCAACACGTAGACCATGATCGGGAAGATCACCACCACGAGCCACGCGCCCTGGGTGAACTTCGTCACCGCGAAGATGAGCACGATGAACCCGGACAGCGCCGCGGACGTCAGGTTGATCGAGAGCTTGCGCCGCCAGCCGGCCTCCCTCGTGCGCAGGTGGTAGCGGGACAACCCGGCCCCGGCCATCGCGAACCCGGTGAATACCCCGATCGCGTAGAAGGCGATCAGGGAGTCCACCTTGGCTCGGGTCGCGATGAGCAGCGCGACCGACACGACGGCGAGCACCACGATCCCGTTGGAGAAGGCCAGCCGGTGCCCCCGATGGGTGAGCTGGCGAGGCAGGAACGCGTCTTCGGCGACGAAACTGGCGAGGAACGGGAAGCCGTTGAAGCTGGTGTTCGCTCCGGTGTAGAGGATGAGCATCGTGGAGAGCTGGACGAGGAAGAACAGGGTCTTGCCAGCCAGGCTCGTTCCGAGCACGTCGTGCGCCACCTGCGAGATGACCGTCGGAGTCCCGCTCCGGTAGGGCACCGCGTGGGTGTAGTGGGTGAGAACCGAGACCCCGGTGACGAGCGAGCCGAGGATCGCGCACATGACCACCAACGTCCGCCGGGCATTCCTCCCCTCGGGCGGGCGGAACGCGCTCACGCCGTTGGAGACCGCCTCGAGCCCGGTGAGCGAGGACCCACCGTTCGCGAAGCTCCGCAGCAGGTAGAAGATGCCGAGTCCGGTGAGGATGCCGTGGCTCTTGTTGATGACACCGATCGGACCGTGCAGCGGGATCGGGTGCGGGTGCAGGTGACCGGTGGCGAGCTCGACGAGTCCGATGACCACCACGAGGCCGAGGGAGACCGAGAAGAAGAAGGTGGGAAAGGCGAAGGCCCGCCCGGCTTCGCGGATTCCGCGCAGGTTGCCGTAGGCCAGCAGGGCGACGACCCCAACCGTTATCCACGTCTCGGACGGGGCGAGCCGGGACAGCGCCGGGTAGGAAACGACCGCGGCCGTCCCGGCCGCCGTCTGGACCGCAACCGTCACGGTGTAGTCGATGAGCAGCGCCACGGCCGCGACCTGGGCGACCCCGGGCCCGAAGTTCTCCCGGGCGACAACGTAGGAGCCGCCGGCGCGGGTGTAGATCATGACTACTTCGCGGTAGGACAGCATCGTCACCACGAGGACGAAGATGACCGCGAGCGTCATCGGCAACAGCAGCGTGAATGCGGCCGCCCCGAACCAGGGCAGCAGGATGAGCAACATCTCCTCGGTCCCGTACGCCGAGGAAGAGATCATGTCCGGGGCGAGCACACCGAGCGCGACCGGATTTGCCAGCCGCTCTTCACGCAGCTGGGCAGTGGTCAGCGGCGCCCCGAGCAACCTGCGTTTGATCTGGTAGCCCAGGGTCTCCGGAAGCTCGGTCGTGAGCAACGGGATCGGCGCGGGTGAGGGTGGGGCAGGGTCGTCATCGTCGGGGGGCACGGACCAAATCATGCCGTCCCCGGTGTCGGCGTCGGCGTCAACCCGCTGACCAGCGACGCCCGGACGTATGCTCGACGCGCACTGCGGACCGGGGAACACCTCACGCACCCGCGGCTGGTTCCGGTCGCCGGCCTCGGGGCCGAGCGCACGGAGGCCGGAGATCCACGTCGTGATCATGGGCTGTGGTCGGGTGGGCTCCAGCCTGGCGCACAGCCTCGAGAAGCTCGAACACTCGGTGGCCATCATCGACCAGAACGCGGAGGCGTTCCGGCGGCTCGGCCCGGACTTCGGCGGCAAGACCATCACCGGGGTCGGGTTCGACCGTGACAAGCTCATCGAGGCCGGGATCGAGACCGCAGGTGCCTTCATCGCGGTGAGCAGCGGGGACAACTCGAACATCATCTCGGCGCGGGTCGCCCGGGAGAACTTCGGCGTAACGCGGGTGGTCGCTCGCATCTACGATCCGCGGCGGGCCGAGATCTACCAGCGGCTCGGGATCCCCACGGTGGCAACCGTGCGCTGGACCGCCGACCAGATCCTGCGCACCCTGTTGCCGGAGGACGTCCACAGCGACTGGGTCGACCCGTCCGGGCACGTGATGCTGGCCGCCCTGCCCTTCAATGAGACCTGGATCGGGCGCCCGATCTCCGAGCTGGAACGCGAGACCGGCGAACGGGTGGCGTTCGTGACCAGGCTCGGGGACGCGCTGATCCCAGACCGGCAGACGATCATCCAGGAAGGCGACCGGGTCCACGTCTTGACCACCAAGGAACGGCTGGTCGCCGCCGGAACGCGCTGCAGCAAGCGGATCGAGCAGAACTGATGCGGGTAGCCATCGCGGGCGCCGGGAAGGTCGGCCGTTCGATCGCGGGCGAGCTTCTGGCGAACGGCCACGAGGTCCTGCTCATCGACAAGGATCCGAGCGTCGTCAAGGAGTCGCTCGCGGGAGCCCGCTGGTACCTTGCGGACGCCTGCGAGATCGCCTCGCTCGACGAGGCGGACCTCGACCGTTGCCAGGTGGCCATCGCCTCCACCGGCGACGACAAGGTCAACCTGGTCGTGTCCCTGCTCGCGAAAACCGAGTACGGCGTCCCGCGAGTCGTTGCCCGGGTCAACCATCCCAAGAACGAGTGGCTGTTCAACGAATCCTGGGGGGTCGACGTCGCCGTCAGCTCGCCCCGGCTGCTCTCGGCCCTCGTCGAGGAAGCGGTCACGGTCGGCGACCTGGTCCGGCTCATCTCCTTCCGGGAAGGTAAGGCGAGCCTCGTCGAGCTCACCCTCGCCGGCGAGGCGGACCTGGTCGGCGCGCGAGCCGGATCGGTGGACTGGCCGAGGGACACCGCATTGGTGGCGATCCTGCGCGAAGGCCAGGTGATCGTGCCGTCCCCCGACGATCCGCTGGAGGCCGGCGACGAGCTGATGTTCGTCGCGACCCCGGAGGCGGAAGACCAGCTCGAGCGCCTGCTCTCGACCGGATCCGAGGGCGACCTCAGCGGGTCTCGGTGATCTCCGGGCCGCGCCGAAACGGATCTATGCCGGGGCGCGCCGCCTCGGGTGCCTCGGCCAGGCCGAGGGCCGCCTTCGCGTCCCGGGGCAGGACCAGCGGGATCGGGTCGCGGGGGGCCATCGCCTCCCCACCCCGGTCGACGACGATGCCGCGGAAGGCGTCCTCCAGCCGACGGGCCTGACCGGGGTCCGTCGCCGCGACGCCGGTGAGCAGCCCGCGCAGGAACCAGCGGGGACCGTCGACACCGAGGAAGCGCACCGCCTGGCCCCCGGAGCCGGGGGCGGGCGCGCGGCCGCGCAACTCCACGCCGAACGGCCCGGTCACCTCTTCCGCCGCACCACCTGAACCGCGGAGCGACTCGGCGATCTCGGCGCGGACGTCGGCCCAGATCCCGGCCGACTTCGGCGCGGCGAAAACGCTGACCTGAAGCATGCTGCGACCGTCGACGAAGGTAACGGCCAGGACCTGCTGACTCGCCGGGTCCAACTCCATCCGGACCTCGATCCCATCCGGGGTCGGGATCCTGATCGGTCCGAAGTCGAACCGGGCGAGCGCCGCGTCGAATTCGTCGTTGATGTCCCAGGGACCGGCGGGTCGACCGGGTACCGGGTCGAGGTCCGCACCTTCCCCGGCCGCGCCCGGCCCGACCGCCCCATCGTCAGCCGCCCCATCGTCAGCGGCGGCGTCGTCAGCGGCGGCATCGTCGAGGCCGTCGTCGTCAACCACCTCGCGTCGGCGACGGAACACGACTACCTCCCGTTCCCGGCGGCGCTGCCGCCGGTCGACCCGAAGCCCCCGTCGCCACGTGCGGATCCGGGCAGCTGTTCCACGTCGGCGAACGTGACCCGTTCCACCCGCTGCACAACGAGCTGCGCGATCCGGTCGCCGCGGGCAAAGCGCACCGGAGCCACCGGGTCAAGGTTCACGACGATCACCTTGATCTCCCCACGGTATCCGGCGTCCACCGTGCCGGGTGAGTTGACCAGCGCCACCCCGGCGCGCGCAGCCAGGCCGGAGCGGGGGTGGACGAACGCCGCGTAACCCTCCGGGAGCGCGATCGCCACGCCGGTCGGCAGGACCGCACGCTCCCCGGGGGCCAGCTCGACGTCGACGGTGGTCACGAGATCCGCGCCCGCGTCCCCGGGATGGGCGTATGTCGGCAGCGGCACCCCGGCGTCCAACCGGCGGATCGGCACGGTGATCTTCGGGGTCATGGCTGGTCGGTAGAACCCAGGGCCCGCACGAAGCGTGAGCCTACCGAGCGTCATCGGTTGCCGGCCCGCCCCAGCCCTGTGGCACCCTCAAAACCGTGTCGGACTACCGGGAACGGCTGGCCACCCCATGGTGGTGGTGGCTCGCGGTCGTGGGCGTCGTCGCCGTCCTGGGGGCCGAGCTGTACACCGGGGTCGACCTGGTCTGGGACCTGTCGGGGTTCGCCGCCGTGGGAGTGGCCGCGGTGGCCCTGCTGGCCGGGCTGGGGCGCACTCGGATCGAGGTGTCCGGGGTCACGCTGACCGCGGGTCGGGCCCGGATCCCGGTCCGGATGCTCGGCGCGCCACTCGTCCTCGACCCCGACCTCCTCCGCCACCAGATCGGCCCCGAAGCCGACCCGACCGCCTACCTGATGGTGCGCTGGTGGGTGCGCCAGGCGGTCCGGCTCGACGTGCTCGACCCGGACGACGACACCCCGTACTGGATCGTGTCGACAAGGCATCCGATGGAGCTCGCCGCCGCGGTCGAAGCCGCGAAGGCGCGGGAAGCGGCTGGCCGGCCGCAAGATGCCCCCGCCGCCTAGCCGATCGCCTGACCCAGCGCGGTCGCCAGATCCCCGCATGGTTCGACGTCCACGGACCCGCATCCCAACCAACCCGCGACGCCGCGCAACTCCGCCGCCAACGCGGTCGCGGTCGGCTCCGCCGCGGCGGACGGTTCCAGCCACGCCGCCCGCACGCGCAGCACCCCGGCCGCCCGGTCGGTCTTGAGGTCGACCCGCGCGGCTAGCTGCTCGCCGAGCAGGAAGGGCAGTACGTAATAGCCGTGCACCCGCCGGGGCGCCGGGACATAGATCTCAACCCGGTAGTCGAAACCGAAGATCCGCCGCACCCGGGACCGCTCCCAAACCAGCGGGTCGAAGGGGCAGAGCAGCGCCGATGCCCGGACCGGCCCGGGCACGACCGTGTCCGGGAGGAGGTAACCAGGCGACCGCCAGCCCGCCACGGCGACCTCGACGAGCCGACCGGAGGTCACAAGCTCCCCTACCCGGGCGTGCGCCTCGGGCGCTTTGATCCGGTAGTAGTCGCCGAGATCGCCGGCGGTCGCGACCCCGAGTGCGCGAGCGGCCCGCAGCACCAGGGCGCGCTGCGCGGCGGCCTCGCTGGGCGTCGGAGCCTCCAGCACCGCCCTCGGCAGGACGCGCTCCGGCAGGTCGTAGAGGCGGGTGAAATTGCGCCGGCCGGAGCAGGTCACCGCACCGGTCCAGAACAGCCACTCGAGAGCCACCTTTCCCGCCCGCCAGTTCCAGCCCCATTGCCCGGACGGCCGGTCGCCGGCGCTCACCAGGTCCGCGACGGTGAGCGGGCCACTGGCTGCCACCTCCGCGAGAACCGACGAGATGTATTCCGGCTGCTCCCGGGCGAGCCGGGCAACCCCGCTCCAGGTGCCGAGTCCCTGCGCCGCCCGCGCCATCCGCCATCGGAACAGCGGGTGCAGCTCCACGGGAAGCAGCGACGCCTCGTGGCCCCAGTACTCGAATAGTTCGTGATCGCGGTAGGCGAGGGCATCCAGCCGTTCCCGCGGGTAGCCGCCGAGCCGGGACCAGGGCGGCAGGTAGTGCGCGCGGGCGAACACGTTCACCGAGTCGATCTGGAGCACCCCGAGCTCGCCGGCGACCCGGCGCAACGCGCCTAGCCCGGCCGGCCCTTTCGGCCGTGGTCGACGCAGCCCGGATGCGGTGAGGGCAAGCCGTCGCACATCACGACTCTTCAGCTCCAACGACGCGCCCGCCTACCGATCCGCCTCAGCGCACGAGATCACGCCGGCCACGCGCAATCCTGCACCGGGCGACGGGGCACAATGCCGGTCGACACGCCACCGCACACTCGAGGGCCGATGGAAAACCGCTGGGGACGCATCGACGCGTCCGGGACCGTCTACGTGACGTCACCGGACGGCGAACGGGCAGTGGGCTCGTGGCAAGCCGGACCGCCGGCCGAGGGGCTCGCCCATTTCGAGCGCCGGTTCGCCGAGCTGGAGGCCCAGGCGGCGCTGCTGAGCCAGCGCCTGGAATCGGGCGTCGCCGATCCGGCGGCGCTGCGGACAACGGCCCGCCGGCTGCGCGACTCGCTGCCGACCGCTAACGCGGTCGGCGACTTCGCCGGGTTGCACGGCCGGCTCGAGGAGTTCATCGCGCGAGCCGACGAGCAGGTGGCGACCGCCGCAGCCACCAGGGCCGCCCGCAAGGCGGAGGCTGTGGAGGCGCTTGGCCGGCTCGCGGCGGAGGCGGAGACGCTCGCGGCGAGCTCCCAGTGGAAGGCGAGCGGGGACCGGCTCCGCGCCCTCGGCGAGGAATGGAAGGCGGCCGCCCACGGCGTCGACCGCAAGGTCGCGACCCAGCTCTGGCAGCGTTTCGCCGCCGCCCGGGCGGAGTTCACCCGTCGGCGCGGCCAGCACTTCGCCGCCCTCGCTGTCGAGCGGCATGCCACGGAGGAACGCAAGACGGCGCTCGTCGTCGAGGCCGAAGGGCTGGCCGAGTCCAGCGACTGGACCGGTGCGGCCCGCCGGTTTCGTGAGCTCGTGACCGCATGGAAGGACGCCGGCCGAGCGGCGAAAGCCACCGAGGACGCGCTGTGGAACAGGTTCCGGGCCGCACAGCAGACCTTCTTCGGCCGGCGCGCGACCGCACTCGCCGAACGCGATGCGGTCCGGCGCGGCCAGCACAACGCGCGGGAGGAGCTGGTTGCCGCGGCGGAAGCCCTGGAGCCGAACACCGACCTGGCCGGCGCCAAGCGCCAGCTGCGCGAGATCCAGGAACGCTGGGCCGCGGCCGGACCGGTGCCGCGGGAAGAGCAGGCGGCATGGGATCGACGCTTCGCCGCGGTCGAGGACCGGGTCCGGTCGGCATCGGAGGAGCGGTGGGACCGGCCGAACCCGCAGACCTCCCCGCTCGTCGAACGGCTACGCGAGTCGGTCGCCAAGCTCGAGCGACGCGCCGAACGGGCCCGGGCAGCCGGCCGGGACGACGAGGCGGCCGAGGCCGAAGCCAAACTGTCCACCCAGCGCGAATGGCTGGCTCGGGCCGTACGTTGACCGCTACCGCGCCGGTGGCTTGCGGGGGGCGCGTCGGGTCCGCGCCGGGGTCGCGACGACGTCCACTTCTGGGGTGATGTCCACCGGGGCTGGCGGGGATGGCAGCGGGCGCGGGCGGCCGAACTGCGGCCTTACCTCGGCTGGGACGTCGCGCAGGTGCCAGCGAGCCAGGGCGGCGGCGGCCACCGCGAAGTAGGCGGTCGGGATCAGGCCGCGCAGGCTGGCCACCCGGTTACCGCCGTGGAAGACGCCGGGACCGGCGATCCGGAACAGCTGGTAGACGGCGATCACCGCCGTGACGGCGACGATCAGCACACACAGGAAGATGACCGCCGAACCGTAGCTGCGCCGGACCCGGCCGAGCGGACCGAGCGGGACCAGATCCTCGGCGCTGGCGCGGGCACCGGCCCGCTGGTGCACGAGGTAGAGGCCGCCGGCCACGGCGAGCACCAGCAGGCTGAGCACCGACTGCCGGGCCACCGCGTCACCCACCGGGTGTGACCCGGGACCTTGCCCCGGGGTCGCGCCGATCAGCTGGCACAGCCCGGCCACGAACGCGACGCTCGCGAATAGCCCGGCGAACAACGTGACGAACGAGGTGGCGAACAGGTAGACGAGCGTGGGACGGCGTCCGCTCGGATCCGGCTCCGCGCGGTTCGCCACGATGAGGATGACGAAGATCAGACCGAACAGGAGCGGGAGGAGGGCCGCCACGGCGATGCCGGCGGCCACCAGCGAGCCGGTGTTGGAGATCATGGGGAAACGGTAAGGGCTGATACCCGTCGCCCCGCCACGCCACGCCGCCATGCCACGATGCCGCGACGGAGACGTGGAAGGGTGACCCCATGGCCGCATCCTCGAAGGTCGGCTGGAAGGTGTACGGCGGTCTGTCCGGAGCGCTCGCCGGGCTCGCCGCCGAACGCGTGCTGCGGGTCGCCTGGCGGGCGCTGGCCGGTCATCCTCCGCCCGAGGAGCCGGGGAGTCCAGCCGTCCGCTGGGGCGAGGCGGCCGCCTGGGCCGGCGGGTCCGCGGCGGCGGTCGCGCTGGCTCGGCTGGCGGCGACGCGCCGGGCGGCCGCCTCCTGGCAGCAGGCCGCGGGGTCGCCGCCACCCGGACTCGGACCCCGCCGGTGAACCGGGAGGAGGAGCTGGCCTTCGCCGGGGTCGCCGGCCAGGCAGCCCGGCTCGCGGACGGCTCGGTCACCTCGGTCGGACTGCTCGACACCCTGCTCGGACGCATCGAGCGCCTCGATCCGGAGCTCGGGGCCTTTCGGGTGCTGCTCCCCGACGAAGCCCGGGCCGCCGCGGCGGCGGCGGACACGGCCCGGGCGGCCGGGGACCCACGGCCACTGCTCGGCGTGGCGGTGGCGGTCAAGGACAACGTCGACCTCGCCGGGGTGCCCACCCGCCACGGCACCGGCTCCCCGCAGCGCCCGGCGGCCACCGACGGCCCGACAGTCCGGCGGCTGCGCGACGCCGGTCTGGTCATCGTCGGAAAGACCAACCTGCCCGAGCTCGCGCTCTGGGCGGTGACCGCGTCCCCCTGGCAGCCGGTGACCCGCAACCCGTGGCGCACGGACCGGACGCCGGGCGGCTCGAGCGGGGGCTCAGCGGCTGCGGTGGCCGCCGGCCTGGTGGCTGCGGCGCACGCCACCGACGGCCTCGGCTCGATCCGGATCCCCGCCGCGTGGAGCGGGCTGTTCGGGCTCAAACCGAGCCGCGGTGTGGTCGCCCACGACGAACCCGACCACTGGCACGGGCTCTCGCACAGCGGTTTCCTCACCAGGACGGTTCTCGACACGGCGCTGCTGCTCGACGCCACCGGCTCCGGACCCGGCTTCGTCGCCGGCCTGAGCAGCGGACCCCGGCTGCGGGTCGGCTGGACCGACCGGCCGCCGACGCCGGGGGTCGGGGTCCACCCGGAGATCCGGGAGGCGCTAAGCGCCACCGTCCGGGCTCTCGTCGAATGCGGCCACGATGTCCGGCCGGTGCGACTGCCGCGCGCAGAGATCCTGCACGTGCTGCTGCCCCGCTATCTGCGTGGGGCCGCCGACGACCTGGCTCTGCTGGTCGACCCGGCGCGCACGCAGGCGCGGACCCGGGCGATGGCGCGGGCCGGCCGGCGGGTGCCCGCCCGGCTGCTCCGCGGGGCTCGCCGGTCCGGCGACCGGATCGGCGAGCGACTCGCGGCGACGACCTTCTCCGAGGTCGACGTGCTGATTCAGCCGAGCACCGCGCAGCTCCCGATCCGGGCGGACGCCTTCACCGGCCGCGGGGCGCTGCTGACCCTCGGTGGCTTTGGTCGGTCGGTGCCGTTCACCCAGCTGTGGAACATCACCGGCCAGCCGGCGGCCAGCCTGCCCGCGGCCGTGAGCCGCGCCGGACTGCCGATCGGGATCCAGCTGGTCGGGCGGCGCGGGGAGGACCGGCTCCTGCTCACGCTGGCCGCCGAGTTGGAGACGCACCTCGGCTGGTCCGGCCGGTACCCGCCGATGGCGGTCAGCGCGCCCTAACTGGGGTGGCCACCCGGTCGCGGAGGTAAACCGAGCGTGTCGAAGGGGTTGGATCGGTCGCCGGCTGGTTATCTGTGAGGTGTGGCCCGACCCGCTGCCCTAGTCGCCGCTTCCGGCCTGGACGGGTTGTTCGCGGCCCGCGTGCGCTTCGGCGTCGGTGCCGCCCTCGGTGAACTGCGCGGCACGGTGGTGTTCGACATCGCCGTCGGCGGTACCTGGACATTGCACATCGACGAGGGCCGGGTCGGGTTGCGCCGCGGGCCGGTGCGCCGGCCGAGCGCCACGATCCGTACCGATCCGCAGACGATGGCCGCCATCCTCGACGGCGAGACCTCCGGCGCCCAAGCCTTCCTCGACGGGCGGCTGACCACCCGCGGGGACATCGCGCTGGCGCTTCAGGTCGACGGCGCCTTCGACGTCGGGGAGCGGCCCGCGAGCTATCCGCGGGCCCGGACGGTCCGCCTGAACGGGGTACGCACCGGCTACCTGGAGGCCGGGCCACGGGACGCCCCTCCGGTGCTCCTGCTGCACGGCCTGGGAGCGACGAACGCGTCCATGCTGCCGCTGCTGCCGGCCCTGGCCGACGCCTACCGGGTCATCGTCCCGGACACCCCGGGTTTCGGCTCGAGCGACGCCCCACGTTGGCGTTACACCATGCGCGAACTGGCCGGTTGGCTCACCGAGTTCAGTGCCGCGATCGGCGCCACTCGACCGGCACTGGTCGGAAATTCGCTCGGCGGCCGGATCGCAATCGAGGCCGGGCTGACCGCCCCGGACGCGCTCGACCGGCTGGTCCTGCTCTGCCCGTCCCCGGCCTTCCGGCGGCTCCGCCAACTGGTGCCGGCCGTGCGACTGATCAACCCGGACATCGGGTGGTTACCGATCTGGCTGTCGCACCGGCTCGTCGTGGAGTTCACCCGGATGATGTTCAGCCGGCCGGATCGACTGCCCCGCGAGTGGTACGACGCGGCAGCCGACGAATTCCGCCACGTGATGAGCCGCCCGGCCCACCGGCGGGCGTTCGTCGCGTGCCTCCGCCAGATCTACATCGAGCAGGCCTACGGCGGCGACGGGTTCTGGGACCGGCTGACCGCCCTCGACGTGCCGGCGCTGTTCGTCTGGGGCGAACGCGACCGGCTGGTCCCGGCTGGCTTCGCCCGTTTCGTCAGCGCCGCGGTACCCGCCGCGCGCAGCGTCGTCCTGCCCGATTGTGGGCACGTCCCCCAGTACGAGTTCCCGGACGAGACCGGCGCGCTGGTCCGGGAGTTCCTCGACGCTTCCGACGGCGCGGTCAGGGGCGCAGGTCGGCGGCGATCCGCTCGCCGAGTCGGCGCGTCTCGCGCCGGTTGAGCGCGCCGCCGGCGACCGCTCCGACGAGGAAAGGCGCCAGCGTGGTTACGTTGCGACCGAGCCTTCGGGCCACCCGTTGCCGGAGCTCGCGACGGGTGGCCGAGGAGAGCACCCCCACGATGCCGTCCTCGGCCGACTGGTCGAGGCCCCGGCGGCGGGCCCAGGCTCCGAGGTAGCTGAGCCCGCGCTGCGCCGGGGTGCCGGTGGCCGGCCGGGCGTAGACCTCGTGCAGTTCCGCCACCAGCTTGAGCTCGATCGCGACCACCGCCACCGTTTCGGCAGCCAGCTGCACGGGCGCGGACAGCAACGTCGGCGGGGCGGCGAACTCCACCCCGGCAAGGGCACCGCCGGCGGCTCCGACCGCGGCGGTCGCCCGGCTGGCGGTCTCGATCAGCGCGGCGGCCAGCGCATCCGCGGCCAGCCCCTCGTGCTGGGCACGCAGCGTCGGGAGATCCCGCACCGGGACCCGCGGCGCGAGATCGGCCACGAGTCCGGCGAGCCACCGCCCACTACCGACCGCCGTGATCCCCGCCTGACGAGCGCTGGCCGCGATCGCCCTGCCGAGGGCGGCGAGGACCCGGACCCGATCGGCGGCCGGCTCCGCGGCCGTCAGCTCCTCGACGAGCCCGGCGATCTCCGCCGGCCGGCTCAGGCGCCGCACTCCCGGCAGATCATCTTGCCGTTCTTCTCGCTCGCCAGTTGGCTGCGGTGGTGCACGAGGAAACACCGGGAACAGGTGAACTCGTCCGCCTGGCGCGGCATGACCCGGACCGTGAGCTCTTCTCCGGACAGGTCGGCGCCCGGCAGCTCGAGCGACTCCGCCAGTTCGGCCTCGTCGACGTCGACGCTGCCGGCCTGGGCGTCGCGGCGCGCCTTGAGCTCCTCGAGGCTGTCCTCGCCAAGATCGTCATCGGTCGCGCGTGGGGTGTCGTAATCGGTTGCCATGAGTGTCCTCACCTTCTCGCGCGCCTATAACGCCCGACGGACCGGGTCTGTGCCCGATTCGGCGAACCAATCTCCCGGCCGCCTCGGGGACCGCGGGCATTCTGCCCGACCCGGGGCCGGCTGTCCTCACCTACCCCGGGGACGTCGGGCAGAATCCGGGCACCGCCGCCCACCGGTGCAGAAGGAGAGGACCCGGATGCCGATCTATGCGCTCGGCGATCGCTCGCCGACAATCGACCCCACCGCCTTCGTCCATCCGGATGCCGTCGTTATCGGGGCAGTGACCATCGCCGCGCAGGCGAGTATCTGGCCCGGATCGGTGCTCCGGGGGGACTACGGGCGGATCGAGGTCGGTGCCCGAACCTCGATCCAGGACGGGACGGTCGTCCACGCCACCGACGATCTGCCCACCCGCATCGGGGCGGACTGCGTCGTCGGGCACCTCGCGCACCTCGAGGGCTGCACCGTCGAGGACGGCAGCCTGATCGGGTCCGGTTCGGTCGTGCTGCACCGTGCCGTCGTGCGCTCCGGCGCGCTTGTCGGAGCCGGCGCGGTCGTCCCCAATGACACCGAGGTGCCGACGGGGGCCATGGCCCTCGGCGTGCCCGCCCGGATCCGCCCGGATGCCGTCCCGGCCGGGATCTTCGACGAAGCGGTCCGCCGCTACGTCGAGAACGCCGAGCGCTACCGCCGGGAACTGCGCCGGCTCTGACCGGAGGACCCGCGCTGGCGCCGCCCGGCGCTAACCCCTACTCTGGGTCATACCGAACGGCATTCTGTTCTGGTTTCGCGCCTTGCTGGAGGGTCCGTGGACTTCCGTGACACCACCGAGGAGGCGGCGTTCCGCAAGGAGCTCCGCGACTGGCTGACCGCGGCCCTGCCGGCCGACTGGTCGAGCCGGCCGCCACACGTCGGCCGCTGGGACGTCGAATTCGCCCGGGACTGGAGCCGGCGGCTCTACGAGGCCGGATACGTCGGGATCACCTGGCCGGCCGAATACGGGGGCCGCGGGCTGCCGCCGATCTACGAGGGCATCTACCTCGAGGAGAGCGCCCGGATCGACTCGCCCGGTCACCTCGGGGTGATCGGCCTCGGCATGGCAGGTCCGACGATCATCGCCTGGGGTAGCGACGAGCAGAAACGCCGGTTCCTGCCCAAGCTGCTGTCCGCCGAGGAGGTCTGGTGCCAGGGCTTCTCCGAGCCGGGCAGCGGATCGGACCTCGCCGGCGCCAAGACCCGGGCCGTCCTCGACGGTGACGAATGGGTGGTGACCGGGCAGAAGGTTTGGTCGAGCTACGCCCATCTGGCCGACTGGTGCATCCTCGTCGTCCGCACCGACCCCGAGGCGCCGCGCCACCGCGGGCTGTCCTACCTGCTCGTTGACATGAGCAGTCCCGGCGTGGAGGTCCGGCCGCTGCGGCAGATAACCGGGGACCCCGAGTTCAACGAGATCTTCTTCACCGACGTTCGGGTTCCGCGGGACTCGATGCTCGGCGCTCCGGGCGAGGGGTGGAACGTCGCGATGACGACCCTGCTCCACGAACGGGGCACCCTCGGCTTCGCGCTGACCGGTCAGCTCGAGCGACAGGTCAACCGCCTGGTCCGGCTCGCCCGCGAACCCGGTCCGGACGGGCGGACGGCGGCCGACGACCCGCTGGTCCGGGACCAGATCGCGCAGCATTGGGTCGACCTACAGGCCCTGCGCTACACGAACTACCGCTCGCTGACCGCACTGCTCAAGACCGGCGTGCCGGGCCCGGAAGGCTCGATCTCCAAGCTGCACATGAGCGAGACCAACCAGCGGCTCACCAAGCTCGCCCAGTCGATCAACGGGTTGACCGGCCAGCTGACCGGCGACGGGGCCGTCCTCGACGGCTACTGGACCTACCATCAGCTGCGCAGCCGGGGGAACACGATCGAGGCCGGCACCTCCGAGATCCTCCGCAACATCATCGCCGAGCGCGTCGTCGGCCTCCCGCGCAGCCGCTGACCCCCCAACCCCAAGGACCGCACCGATGGACTTCGCCTTCTCCGACGAGCAAGAGATGCTCCGCGCGGCCGCTCGCGCCTACCTCGCCGACCGCTACACCCCCGAGCGGGTGATCGAGCTCGCCGACTCGCCGGACGGGTGGGATCCGGCCTCCTGGCAGGCCCTCGCGAACCTCGGCTGGCTGGAGCCCGATCTCGGCGTCCTGGAGCACGCCGTCCTGTTCGAGGAGACCGGCGCCGCCCTGTATCCGGGTCCGTTCTTCTCCACCATCGGCCTGGCCGGCCCGGCGCTCCCCGAGGACCTCGCCGCCGCGGTCGCCCGCGGCGAACGCTCGGCCACCGTGGCGGTTGCGGAGCCGGGCGGCCCGGCCTCGCTGGCAGACGCCGACCGGGTGGCCACCACCGCGGATGCCGCCGGCCGGCTCACCGGCCACAAGATCCTCGTCCCCGACCTCACCTCGGTCACCGACGTGCTCGTCGTCGCCCGCGGGCCGCAGGGGGTCGGCCTCTTCCACGTCGAGGCCCCCGGCGCGGTCACGGCCCGGGAGACCATCGACCGGACCCGAAGGCTCGGTGAGCTCGTCCTCGACGCCACCCCGGCCCGGCCACTGCCGGAGGCCACGAGCCTCCCCCTGCTGCGCCTCAACGCCCTGGCCGCGCTCGCTTGCGAGGCCGTCGGTGTCGGCCAGCGGGCCCTGGACTTCGCGACCGAACACGCCAAGACCCGCGAGCAGTTCGGCCGGGTCATCGGTACCTACCAGGCCGTCTCGCACAAGATCGCCGACATGTTCGTACAGGTCCAGCTCGCCCGTTCGCTCGCCTACTGGGCCGCCTGGTGCGTGGCGGAGGGCGACGACCAGGCGCCGCTCGCCGTGGCCGCGGCAGCCTCCGACGCGGCGGCGGCGGCAGTGGCGGCCTGTGAGAATGCGATCCAGGTGCACGGTGGGGTCGGGTTCACCTGGGAGCACCCGTTGCACCGCTTCTACAAGCGGGCGCAGTGGATCCAGGCCTACGAGGGTCCCGGGCAGCGGCACCGGGCTGCGATCGCGACCGCCCTGCTCGGCTGACCGCCCCGCCGACCCGGTCGGCGATACTGGTCGGAATGCCCCGACGCCTGGCCGCTGCGGCCCTGCTCGCCCTCGCGGTCGGCTGTTCGGGTACCGCGCCCCCCCCGACGCCGCCGAGCCCGGACCCCGCGCCCAGCTCACCGGCCGCCACCAGTCCCCCATCGGTGCCGCTGATGCCGACCGGGGACTGGTCGGTGCACACCGCCGGGCCGCAGGACGCCATCGAGGGGTTCACCGACCGGGTGAGCGTGCTCCCGGGCACCCCGGTGCGCCTCTACATCTCGACGACGGCGACGAGCTACCGGATCGAGGCGTTCCGGATGGGCTTCTACGCGGGGGCGTGGGCGGCCCGTGTCTGGACCAGCCCGACGGAGCCCGGGCGACGCCAGGCCGGCGCGGACCTCACCGGCGGCACCTTCACCGCCGTCGCCCGTTGGCGGGTGTCGGTCACCGTCGCGACCACCGGCTGGCCGGCCGGGGACTACCTGTTTCGGCTGGACGCCGCGAACGGCGACCAGCGATTCGTCCCGCTCACCCTGCGCAGTCCGAGCACGGCCGGCCGGATCGTTCTGCTCGCGGCGGTGACGACCTGGCAGGCTTACAACAGTTGGGGTGGCTACAGCCTCTACCGGGGACCGAACGGGTTCGCCGACCGGGCCCGGGTGGTGTCGTTCGACCGGCCGTACGCCTACGGGGAAGGCGCAGCCGACTTCGTCGGCAACGAGCTCCCGGCGGTGATCCTGGCCGAGAGCCTGCGCCTGCCGGTGGCCTACGCGACGGACGTCGAACTCGACGACGACCCCGGTTTGCTCGACGGCGCCCGGGCGGTGATCTCCATGGGCCACGACGAGTACTACTCGCAGGCGATGCGCGACGCGCTGACCCGGGCCCGGGACCGCGGCGTGAACCTGGCCTTCCTCGGCGCCAACGCCGTCTACCGTCACATCCGGTTCGCCCCCGCCGGGGCCGTACCGGACCGGCTGGAGATCGACTACAAGAGCTTCCTCGACGACCCGCTGCACACCAGCGACCCGGCGGGCGCCACCGGCCCGGCCTGGCGCAGCCCGCCCGACCCGCGCCCGGAGAGCGTGCTCACCGGCACCTACTACCAGTGCAACCCGGTCGACGCGGACATGGTGGTCGCCGACCCGGGCAGCTGGTTGCTCGCCGGCATCGTCACCCCCGGTGAGCACCTGCACCGCCTCGTCGGCTCGGAATACGACGCCGTCGACCCGTCGGTACCGACCCCGCAGCCGATCGAGGTGCTTTTCCACTCCCCGCTCACCTGCGGCAGCGGGCGACCGTTCGCCGACGCGGCGTACTACACGACGCCGAGCGGCGCGGGGGTCTTCGACTCCGGAACGAGCTCCTGGGTCTGCGCCATCGCCGTCTTCCTCTGCGAGAAGGGCCATGGCGATCCGGCCGCCCAGCGGGTGGTCACCGCGGTGACCACCCGGCTGCTCGAGGCCTTCGCCGCTGGGCCGGCCGGCGCGGTGCATCCGGCCCGGCAGAACCTGGCTCGGCTCGGAATCGCTGCGCCCCCGGTGGCACCCACCCGCTGACCAGAGGAGCCCCCGCGCGGACGTGCGACCCTGTACCGGCACGCACCAGCCGTCCGAGGAGCGCCATGTCCGTCACCGCCGAGGCCCGCGCCGATTCCGCCACCTTCAACTCGCTGTCCCCCGCAACCGGCGAGGTCGTCGCAACCCTCCCGGTCGACGGACCCGAGCAGGTGGCCGCCGCCGTCGTCCGGGCCCGGGAAGCCGCTGGCTGGTGGCGGGAGCTCGGCTTCGCGGGCCGGCGCCGCCGGCTGCGCACCTTCCAAGGTGTCCTGCTCCGTGGCCGGGACGAGCTGCTCGACCTGATCCATCGGGAGAACGGCAAGCCGATCGTCGATGCGTGGATCGAGCACACCCTCGCCCTGGAGCACATCGGCTGGGCGGCGCGGCATGCGGGCAAGGTGCTCGGGCGGCAGCGGCCGGGGGGGTCGCTCATGCTGGCCAACATCTCCGCCCGGCTCGAATACCAGCCGCTCGGCGTGGTGGGCGTCATCGGGCCGTGGAACTACCCGCTGTTCACGCCGATGGGATCGATCGCCTACGCGCTCGCCGCCGGCAACACCGTCGTGTTCAAGCCAAGCGAATACACCCCGGCGGTGGGCCGCTGGCTGGCTGACGCCTTCGCCGACGTCGTCGACCAACGCCCCGTGTTCCAGGTGGTGACCGGCTTCGGCGAGACGGGGGCGGCCTTGTGCCGGTCCGGCGTCAACAAGATCGCTTTCACCGGATCGGCCCCCACGGGTCGCAAGATCATGGCCACCTGCGCCGAGACGCTCACCCCGGTGCTACTGGAGCTAGGCGGCAACGATGCCATGATCGTGGACGACGACGCCGACGTGGCCGCGGCGGCGCGGGCCGCGCTTTGGGGGGGCTGCGCGAATGCGGGCCAGACCTGCATCGGCATCGAGCGGGTCTACGCGACGGCGGCGGTCTACGACTCGCTCGTGGACAAGGTCCGTGAGCTCGCCGGCCCGCTGCGCGCCGGGGCCGGGTCGGACGCGGCGCTCGGACCGATCACGATGCCGAAGCAGGTCGAGCTGATCGAGGCGCACGTCCGGGACGCTCTGGACCGCGGGGCCCGGACCGTCGTGGGCGGCCTGGAGTCCATCCATGCGCCCTACGTGGAACCGATCGTCCTGGTCGACGTACCGGAGGACGCCCGGCTCATGCAGGAGGAGACCTTCGGCCCGGTGCTCCCGATCATCAAGGTGCAGGACGCGGACGAGGCGGTGGCTCGGGCCAACGCCTCGCCGTTCGGTCTCGGGGCGGCGGTCTTCGCCAAGCGACGCGGCGTCGACATCGCCCGTCGGCTCCAGACCGGCATGGTCAGCGTCAACTCGATGCAGGCGTTCGCCGGGTTGCCGTCCTTGCCGTTCGGCGGGGTTGGGGACTCCGGCTTCGGTCGGATCCACGGCGCCGACGGGTTACGCGAGTTCACCCGACCCAAGGCCACCGCCGTACAGCGGTTCAAGCTGCCGGCGGAGCTGCTGGCCTTCGACCGGCCGGCCTGGCTGCCGCGGGCCGTGCAGCGGGTCGACGAGTTGCGCTACGGTCGCCGCCGCCCTCCGGGTTAGTCGTCCCGGTCGGCGCCGAGCGGGGCCAGCAACCGGGCGAGTTCGTCGAACAGCGCCGGCGGGGCGGCGATGACGAGATCCTCGCCGGCCGACTCGCCGGCAAGCCCGCCGACCACGGCGCCGGCCTCGGTGGCGATCAGCCCCCCGGCGGCCAGATCCCAGGGCCGCAGGCCGCGCTCGTAGAAGGCGTCGACCCGGCCGGCGCCGACCGCGACCAGGTCGAGCGCGGCGGCACCGAACCGGCGGATGTCGCGGACCTTGGGAAGGACCACGCCGAGCACGGCGGCCTGCCGCGCCCGGCGGGCCGATGCGTAGCCGAAGCCGGTCGCGACCAGGGCCTGGGCCAGGTCGTCCTGTGCCGAGCAGCGCAGCGGCCGGCCGTTACAGCTGGCCCCGCCGCCGAGGCATGCCGCGAACAGCTCGTCCGACTCGGGGGCGTAGACGACGCCGGCCACCACCCGCCCATCGATTTCCGCGGCGATCGAAACCGCATATTGCGGGATCCGGTAGAGATAGTTCACGGTCCCGTCCAGCGGGTCGACCAGCCAGCGCACCGGGCTGTCCCCCGCGGCGGCACCGCTCTCCTCCGCGAGCACGGCGTCGTCCGGCCGGTCGGCCCGGATCCGGTCCAGGATGAGCCGCTCGGCCGCCGTATCCATCACGGTCACGACATCGGTTGGTGATGACTTCGTTCCGACCGCCAGATCGACCGGCCGGTCGCGGAGCAGCGCACCGGCGGCGCGAGCGACGTTGCCCGCCAGCTCGAGCAGGTCCGCAGGGTCCGGCCCGACCACCGGGGTCAGCCGTTGCGGTGGCGTCGGCGCATGACGAGCGCCGTAACCATACCCAGTCCGACGGCGGGTAACGCCCCCCAGCGCAGCCAGCGGGTGAACGGCCCAGCCGGCGGGGTCGTCGCGGCCGGCTCCGGCAGCTCGACCGCCTGGACCGGACCTGGAGCCGGAACGGGCAGCGGGTGATCCGGCTCGGGCAGCGGGTGATCGGGCTCGGGTGGCGGCGCAACCGGCCCGGCCGGCGTGCCCCCCGGCCGTTTGATCGGGCTGGGGCCGTCACCACCGGCTGCCGTGACCGGAGCGCGCCGGTCCCGCCGGGAGATCTTGGTACCGAGGAACACCAGCGGGTCGTACTTGCGGTCGACCACGCGCTCCTTCAGCGGGATGATCGCGTTGTCAGTGATCTTGATGTGTTCGGGGCAGACCTCGGTGCAGCATTTCGTGATGTTGCACATCCCGAGGCCCATCTGGTCCTGCAATAGAGCGCGCCGGTCGCTCGTGTCCAGGGGGTGCATCTCGAGTTCGGCGTATTTGATGAACATCCGTGGCCCGGCGAACGCCGGTTTGTTCTCCTCGTGGTCCCGGATGACGTGGCACGTGTCCTGGCACAGGAAACATTCGATGCACTTATGGAACTCCTGGCCGCGCTCGACGTCGACCTGCGCCATCCGGTAGTTCCCGTCCGCATCCCGCGGTCGCGGTGCGAAGGCCGGCACCCGGCGAGCCATCTCGTAGTTGAACGACACGTCCGTGACGAGGTCCCGGATGATCGGGAAGGTGCGCAACGGGGTGATGGTCAGCGTCTCCCCCGCCGCGAACGTGTTGAGCCGGGTCATGCACATGAGGCGCGGGATCCCGTTGACCTCGGCGCTGCAGGATCCGCACTTGCCCGCCTTGCAGTTCCACCGGACCGCGAGGTCGCCGGCCTGGGTGGCCTGCAACCGGTGGATCGCATCGAGAACGACCTCGCCCTCCTCGACCGGGACGGTGAAATCCACGAAGTCGCCACCGGCACCGTCGCCGCGCCAGACCCGCAGGGACAGGTCGTAGGCGGCCATCAGGCGTTCTCCTCGAACAGTTCCCGCAGCTCGGCAGGCATCGTCGGCAGCGGCTGCCGGCTCAGCTGGACCGTGCCGTTGGCAGCGGTGACCACCAGGTTGATCTTTCCCCAGTCGGGGTCGGTCCGCGGGTGGTCATCGCGGGTGTGGCCACCGCGGCTCTCCTGCCGCTCGAGTGCCGCCCGCGCGATGCACTCGGACACGGTGAGCATCGAGCGGAGGTCCAGCGCCAGATGCCAGCCCGGGTTGTACTGGCGGTGACCCTCGACACAGACCTGCCGGGCGCGCTCCTTGAGCCGCTGGATCTCCTCGAGGGCCTGCTCGAGCTCGTCGCCGCGGCGGACGATGCCGACGAGGGCCTGCATCGTCTGCTGAAGGTCCTTGTGGACTGAGTAGGGGTTCTCACCGCCGGTCTGGGAGAACGGCGCCACGGCGTCGACGGCGGCCTCGTCCACGACGTCTTCGGACACCCTCGGCCGGTCGGGCAGCTCCCGCGCGTATTCCGCGGCATGTTCCCCGGACCGCCGGCCGAACACGAGCAGGTCGCTCAGTGAGTTGCCGCCGAGCCGGTTCGAGCCATGCATGCCGCCGGAGACCTCGCCCACCGCGAAGAGGCCGGGCACGATCGCGGCCTGGGTATCGGCGTCGACCTCTACGCCGCCCATTACGTAGTGGCAGGTCGGCCCGACCTCCATCGGCTCCTTCGTGATGTCGACGTCGGCGAGCTCTTTGAACTGGTGGTACATCGACGGCAGCCGGCGCAGGATGTCCGGGGCGCTGCGCCGGGTGGCGATATCGAGGAACACGCCGCCGTGCGGCGATCCCCGGCCGGCCTTGATCTCGGAGTTGATGGCGCGGGCGACCTCGTCCCGAGGCAGGAGCTCCGGCGGGCGGCGATTGTTGATGTGGTCGGCGTACCAACGGTCCGCCTCGGCCTCGTTGTCCGCGGTCTCCTCTTTGAAGAACTCCGGGATGTAGTCGAACATGAAGCGCTGGCCTTCGGAGTTGCGCAGGACGCCGCCCTCACCGCGGACGGACTCGGTGATCAGGATTCCCTTCACCGACGGTGGCCAGACCATCCCGGTGGGATGGAACTGCACGAACTCCATGTTGATCAGCGAACCCCCCGCCCAGAGGGCGAGCGAGTGACCGTCGCCGGTGTACTCCCAGGAGTTCGAGGTGATCTGGAAGGACTTCCCGATCCCGCCGGTAGCCAAGATGACGGCCGGGGCCCGGAAGACGATGAACCGACCGCTCTCCCGCCAGTAACCGAAGGCGCCCGAGATCCGGTCGCCGTCTTTGAGCAGCTGGGTGACCGTGCACTCCATGAATACGTCGATCCCGAGTGCGAGCACGCGGTTCTGTAGGGTGCGGATCATTTCGAGACCGGTGCGGTCACCGACGTGGGCGAGCCGGGCGTAGCGATGGCCGCCGAAGTCGCGCTGGCTGATCAGGCCTTCCGGGGTCCGGTCGAACAGCGCCCCCCACTCCTCCAGCTCCCAGACCCGGGCCGGCGCCTCCTGAGCGTGCAGCTGGGCCATCCGCCAGTTGTTGAGCATCTTGCCGCCGCGCATGGTGTCCCGGAAGTGGACCTGCCAGTTGTCCTCCGACCAGACGTTGCCCATGGCTGCGGCGATCCCGCCTTCGGCCATGACCGTATGCGCCTTGCCGAGCAGAGACTTGCAGACGACCGCGGTGCGGGCACCCGCCTCGTGCGCCGCGATCGCCGCCCGCAGGCCCGACCCACCAGCTCCGACGACCACGACGTCGTAGTCGTGGCTCTCGTGGTCGGACATCAGAACAGCCTCGGGTCGTGCGAGAGCAGCCCACTGGCGAGCAGCCGGATATACAGGTCGGAGACCGCAACCCAGACCAGGCTGAGCCAGGCGAACTGCATGTGGCGGGCATTGAGCCTCGAGGCGAGCATCCAGTACCGGTAGCGCAATGGGTGGCGGGAAAAATGGTTGAGCCGACCACCGAGGATGTGTCGGCAGGAATGACAGCTCAGCGTGTAGACCCAGATGCAGATCGCGTTGACGACGAGGACCAGGGTGCCGACGCTCAGGTAGCCCCAACCCCCCGGCCCGTGGAACGCGTCGACCGCATCCCAGGTCAAGATTCCGGCGAAGAGCAGGGCGATGTAGAACCAATACCGGTGGCTGTTCTGCAGGATCAGCGGGAATCGGCGCTCACCGGTGTACCGCGCATGCGGCTCCGCCACCGCGCAGGCCGGTGGCGACTGCCAGAACGACCGATAGTAGGCCTTGCGGTAGTAGTAGCAGGTCAGCCGGAAGCCGAGCGGGAACAGCAGGATTAGCAGCGCCGGCGACCACGGGAACGCGAACCAATGCAGGCCGCCGCTGGCCGTGCAGCTGCGCGAGGACAGGCACGGCGAGTAGAACGGCGAGAGCAGCGGGGCGCCCCGCCCGTGGTCGTTGTAGAAGTAGTCCCGGCCCGCGAAGGCCGCGTAGGTCGAGTACCCGACGAATGCGCCGAGTACCACGACGGTCACGAGCGGCGCCCCCCACCAGCGGTCCCGGCGCAGGGTGCGGGCGTCGATCGCGGCCCGCCGGCCGGGAAGCGTCTGCGTTGCCATCGACAGCTAGCCGTCCCTTCGTCGCGACGCGGCGACCACCGGGGCGGCGGCGCCTACAGGTAGGGGTACTGGATGCCGAGCGTATCGGTGAGGGTCCGATGCGGGCCCTCCGGGTGAATGAGCCGGGCGAGGAGGAATGACCCCCGGGCAACGGGGAATGCCGTCAGTGTGAGGCAACGCACCCGACACGCGGGGCGCCTGCGGAACTTCGAGCCCTCGGAGGGTGTTGGATAGTTGTGATGACACCCTCGACCTTGCACCCCGACCCGACGGCCCTCAGCCCGGCCGATCGCTGTGACCGGTGCGGAGCCCGCGCCTACGTGCGGGCCGTGCTCCCGGGCGGTGGCGAGCTCCTGTTCTGTGCCCACCACGGTCGGCGGTTCGCCGACCGGCTCCGCGAGGTCGCGCTCACGCTCCAGGACGAGACCGGGGCCCTGACCGAGGCACCGTCCGCCAACTGACCGACTGGCACCTACCGCAAGGCCTCCGACCCGCCGACTGGCGCCAGCGAGGCGCGCGCGGCGTACCGGCCCGCGCTGTGCTCGACGTCGAGGGGTAGCCCGAAGCAGGCGGACAGCGCCGGGCCCGTGAGCACGTGCTCGATCGGCCCGGCGGCAACCACCGAACCCGCCCGAAGCAGCAACGCATGGCTCATCCCGACTGGGATGTCCTCGACGTGGTGGGTGACCAGCACCAGGGCCGGCGCCGCTGGATCGAGGGCGAGCCGGGTGAGCCATCGCAGCAGGGCCTCGCGACCCGCCAGATCGAGCCCCGCGGCCGGCTCGTCCAGCAACATAAGTTCCGGGTCGGGCATCAGCGCCCTGGCGATCTGCACCCGTTGCTGCTCGCCCGCGGACAGGCTGCCGTACCGCCGCTCGGCGAAACCCCGGCAGCCGAGGAGGGCGAGCAGCGCGCGAGCCCTGCCGTCGTCGACGGCGTCGTAAGGCTCGTCGCCCCGGGCCACCCCGGCGTAGGCCGCGGACATCACCGTGTCGACCACGAGCTCCGCGCCCGGCAGCCGGCTGCCCAAGGCTGGGCTGCACCAGCCGACCTTGGGCAGCAGCAGGTCCAGATCCGCGTCGGCGACCGCCTCGCCGAACAGGCTGACCCGGCCGCTGGTGGCCGAGGTCGCAGCCGCAGCTACCTCGAGCAGCGTGGTCTTGCCAGCCCCGTTCGGGCCCAGAACAACCCAGCGTTGGCCGGCCCGGACCGTCCAGTCGACGTCTCGCAGCAGCGTCGCATCGCCTCGCTCGACACGCACCGCCGCGAGAGACAGCAGCGGGTCGGCCGGGGCATCGACGGCCAAGCTGCTCATCCTTCGAGGTTAGGCCAGCCGGAGCCGGACCCCGGGGGAACACGCCGGGCCGCAGCGAGCATCGCCGGGAGAGAACTTTCCGGCGTCGGGTGGAAGTCGAGGTAGTAGCTGCCGACGCTATGGAAGTCCGCGGGCGTCAGGGGGCAAACCACCTCGTCCACGAATCTGGCGAGATCGACTGCTGCCCCGGCGGGAGCGACCGGGAAGGCGGCGACCAGCCGCGCGGGCCGCAGCCGGCGGGCCGCCACTGCGGCCGCGCGCATCGACGCGCCGGTGGCCACGCCGTCGTCCACCAGGATTGCGACCTGGCGGGCAAGATCCAGCGGTGGGCGGTCCCCGCGGTAGGCCTGCTCCTGGGCGGCGAGCTCGATCTGAGCCGCCGCGACCAGCCGGTCGACGTCGGCGGGGCTGAGCCCGGCAGCCCGGACCACCCGCTCGTTGACGACGATCACCCCCGCGCTGGCGACGGCGCCGAGCGCCAGTTCGGGCTGATCCGGGTGGCCGACCTTGCGGACGACGAAGGCGTCGAGCCGGGCGCCGAGCACTTCGGCCACGACGGCCGCCACCGGGACGCCGCCCCGGGGCAGCCCGAGGACTACGACGTCGTCTCGGCCGGCGTAGCCGTGCAGCGCGGCCGCGAGGGCGTGGCCGGCGTCCGCCCGGTCGGCGTAGGTCACCGGCGGCGGCGGCGCCGGCGGAGCAGGAGGAGCAGGGCGAGCAGGGCGACGCCGACCGGAGCCAGCCGCGCGGTGAGCGCGGGGCCGGCGTCGCGTTCGGCCAGCGGCCCGAAGTCCTGGATCGGTGGGGCCGGGGCCGGGGCCGGGGCCGGGGCCGGGGCCGGGGCCGGGGCCGGGGCCGGCGGTCCCTGTGCCGCCGGAGGCTGCGACGGCCCGGCCGGAGCGCCGGTCAACCGCGCGGACAGCTCCTGTGCGAACTGGCCGACCAGCCTGCGCCCGACCTTGTCGAACACCCCCTGACCGAACTGCTCCGACCGGCCGGTCACCGCGAGGTCGGTCAGCACTTCGACCCGAGTGCCGGAGGCCTCCGGATTCAGGGTCAGCCGGACCGTGGCCGACGCCACCCCGCCGCCGCGGGTCTCCTTGCCAGTGGCTTCGACGAGGATGCGCTGCCCTTCCGGGTCGACCTCGGCGTAGCGTGCCTCTCCCCGGTAGGTGACCTGCACCGGGCCGACCTTGACCCGGAACTTGCCCCTGACAGTGTCGGCGGCCACGGAATCCACGGTCGCCCCGGGGACGCACCGCCCGGCCACATCGGCGTCGAGCAGCGCGCGGCGTGCGGCTTCCACCGGTACGGGCAGCGTGAACACGTGCTCGAACTGCATGGTCAACTCCCTGCTCCCCTCGGTGGTCTACTCATCCCACGTCCGAGGAGTGGCCGGGGAAGACGTGCAGCGACGGGTCGATGTCCGGCGCGGCGTTGTTCACCGCGGTGGCGGCCTCGCCGAAACCGACCGCGATCAGCTTGACCTTGCCGGGGTAGACCGCGATGTCCCCGGCCGCGAACACCCGAGGCAAGTTGGTCCGCATCGCCGTGTCGACCACGATGTGGCGCTTCTCCTGGTTCAGCCCCCAGCGGGTCATCGGCCCCAGGTCCGCGGTGAAGCCGAGCGCAGCGACGACCGACTGCACGTCGAGCGTCCGGTGCTCGTCGGTCAGATTGCTCAGGATCTCCACCGCGGTGATCGAGTCGGTCCCGTGGATCCGCGCGACCTCGTGGTTGGTAAGCACGGTGCAGCGGGACGCGAGCACCTTCGCGACCGTGCTCTCGTGGGCCCGGAACTTGTCCCGGCGATGGATCAGGGTCACCGAGCGGGCCAGCGGCTCGAGGCTCTGCGCCCAGTCGAAGGCGGAATCGCCGCCGCCGACGATGAGCACGTCGAGGCCGGCCAGCTCGTCGAGCTTGGGGACGAAGTAGCGCAGCCCGCGCCCCTCGAAGCCGTCCCCATCCGGCAGCGGCCGGGGGGTGAAGGTGCCGATCCCTCCGGTGATGAGCACCGCCTTGGCGGCGACGGCCGTTCCCCGGTGGGTCGTGACAACGACCCGATCCGGCCCCACCGCCAGCTCTTCCGCCCGGTGGCCGAGCAGGTAGGTCGGATTCCACTGCGCGGCCTGCTCGACAAGGGCGTCCACGAGAACCTGCCCCTTGACCGCCGGAAAGCCGGCCACGTCAAAGATCATCTTTTCCGGGTACAGCGCCGTGACCTGGCCACCCGGTTCGGCCAGCGAGTCCATCAGCCCGACCGAGAAGGAGCGGAACCCGGCGTAGTAGGCGGCGAACAGCCCAGCCGGCCCGGCACCGATGATCAGCAGATCGATCTCGACCGGATCGCCGTCCAAGGCCTTCCTCCCCGACGTCCGCGACGTCCCGGAAACCGTAACCGACGAGGGACCGTCCCGGAGCTACCTGGGTAGCGTAAGGGCCGTGGATATCCACGGCGGCGAACGCCGGTTGCTCGACGCGACCCCCAAGGGGCTCTACATCGCTGGCCGGTGGCGGGAGGCGGCGGCGAGCTTCCCGGTCGAGGACCCGGCGACCGGTCGCACGCTGTGCGAGGTTGCCGATGCCGCCCCCGAGGATGGTCGCGCCGCGCTGGACGCGGCGTGCGCCGCAGCCGAATCGTGGGCTGCCACCGCTCCGCGCGAGCGTGGCGAGATCCTGCGCCGCGCGTATCAGCTGATGGTCGACCGCACCGCCGATCTCGGGCGGCTGATGACGCTGGAGATGGGCAAGTCGATCACCGAGTCCGAAGGAGAGATCAGCTACGCCGCCGAATTCTTCCGCTGGTTCGCCGAGGAGGCGGTGCGCGTCGCCGGCAGGTACGGCCGGGAACCCGCGGGCGGCTACCGGATCCTCACCACCCGGGGGCCGGTCGGATCGTGCCTGCTGATCACCCCGTGGAACTTCCCGGCCGCGATGGGAACCCGCAAGATCGCCCCAGCGATCGCCGCCGGCTGCACCATGATCATGAAGCCCGCCGCGCTGACCCCGCTCACCATGCTCGCGGTGGCGCAACTCCTCGAGGACGCTGGACTGCCGCCCGGCGTGTTAAACGTCGTCCCGACGACCTCGGCAGCGGCGGTGACCGGACCGCTGCTCGACGATCCCCGGCTCCGCAAGCTCTCCTTCACCGGGTCGACCGAAGTGGGACGTGACCTGCTCCGGCGCGCCGCCGGCAACCTGCTGCGGACCTCGATGGAGCTTGGCGGCAACGCACCGTTCGTCGTTTTCGAGGACGCGGACGTCGATCATGCGGTCGAGCAGGCGGTGATTGCCAAGATGCGGAACATCGGCCAGTCGTGCGTCGCGGCCAACCGGTTCCTCGTCGCACGGCCCCTCGTCGACACCTTCGCCCATGGGCTGGCCGACCGGATGGGCCGGCTGCGACTGGGCCCGGGGACTGCCCCCGGATCCGACGTCGGTCCGCTGGTGGAGGAGAAGGCCCGCACCAAGGTCACCGCACTGGTCGAGGACGCGGTGGCACGGGGAGCGAAGATCCTCACCGGCGGCGCGGTCCCGAGCGGGCCGGGCTGGTTCTACCCGCCGACGGTCCTGGTCGGGGTCCCGACCCAAGCCGACATGTTCCGCACCGAGATCTTCGGTCCGGTGGCGCCGATCTACGGTTTCGACACCGAGGCCGAGGGCATCGCCCTCGCCAACGACACCGAGTTCGGCCTGGTCTCCTACGCCTTCACCAGGGACCTTTCCCGCGGCTTGCGGGCGGTGGACCGGCTGCAGACCGGCATGGTCGGCCTCAACCGCGGGTTGCTCTCCAACCCGGCGGCGCCGTTCGGCGGGATCAAGCACTCGGGGATCGGTCGGGAGGGCGGCGCAGAGGGCATCGAGGAGTATCTGACGCTCAAATACGCCGCCGTCGGCGACTGACCGGCCCCGCCGAACCACCGGACCGGCGACGATCCCCGGCCGATGGGACACAGGAAGACGGTCCCCGACGTCGAATTTCAGGTGGCTGAGCGCAATCCTGCGCGGATCGCGGGGCGACAAGCCGGGTCGTCTGCGGTAAACAGGGCACGAATGAACGGATGGAACATCGGGTCGGCTACCGTCGTTGCATCAACCGAGAACCGCACCGCGCTCCCGCCGGCATCCGCCGGGTGGCCCCGGACCCGGCCCGGGAAATAATGCAGCCAGAATGAACACCTCGAGGAAAGGTTGTCCGTGACCCCCGCCCCCGCTACCCCGGCAGAGGAGACCGCCGTGGACAAGGCCACGCCGGCGGAGAGCCAGCCGGCCGGGACCAAGCGCAGCAACCGTGACCGCGGTGCCCTCGCGGTCGTACCCGGAGCTGAGCCCGCGGTCGAAGCCGAAGAGCCCAGCGAAAACGAGCTGGTCGACGAGGAAGAGGACGAGGAGGAGGCCCCGGAGGCCTTCGCCGAGGCCGACGCGGGCATATCCACCGACCTGGTCCGCGCATACCTCAAGGAGATCGGCAAGGTAGCCCTGCTCAACGCCGAGCAGGAAGTCGAGCTCGCCAAGCGGATCGAGGCCGGGCTGTTTGCCGCGGAAAAGCTGCGACAGGCCGCCGCCGGCAAAGGTCGCAAGCCCTCGAAGACGATGTACCGGGACCTCGAGTGGCTCACCGCTGACGGCCAGCGGGCCAAGGATCATCTACTGGAAGCGAACTTGCGCCTCGTCGTCTCGGTCGCCAAGCGGTACACGGGCCGCGGGATGGCTTTCCTCGACCTGATCCAGGAAGGCAACCTCGGCCTGATCCGCGCCGTGGAGAAGTTCGACTACACCAAGGGCTACAAGTTCTCCACCTACGCCACCTGGTGGATCCGCCAGGCGATCACGCGGGCCATGGCCGACCAGGCTCGCACGATCCGGATCCCCGTGCACATGGTCGAACAGATCAACAAGCTGACCCGGATCCAGCGCCAGATGCTCCAGGACCTCGGTCGGGAGCCGACCCCGGACGAGCTCGCCGCCGAGCTCGACATGACCCCGGACAAGGTGCTGGAGATCCAGGGATACGCGCGTGACCCGGTAAGCCTCGAGCTCCAGGTGGGTGACGAAGGTGACTCCCAGCTCGGCGACTTCATCGAGGACGCCGATGCGCCGGTCGCCTCGGAGGTGGTCTCCTTCGGGCTGCTCCAGGAGCAGCTCCAGGAGGTTCTCGGCACGCTGCCGGCCCGCGAGGCCGCCGTCGTGGCACTGCGCTTCGGACTTACCGACGGCCAGCCGCGCACCCTCGACGAGATCGGGAAGGAGTTCGGGCTGACCCGGGAGCGGATCCGCCAGATCGAGGCCAAGACGCTCTCCAAGCTGCGACACCCGTCCCGATCGCAGAAGCTGCGCGACTACCTCGACTGAGACCGGTCACAAACCACCGGCGAGCAGCCCCCCCGCGACGGCCACGCCCACGATGACGATGGCAGCCCGAAGGGCACCGGCCGGCAACCGGCGGCCGAGCATCGCGCCGAGCTGACCGCCGGCGATCGCGCCGAGCGCCAGCACCCCCGCCGCGCCCCAGGCGACGTGAGTGGCCGACGCGAACAGCATCGCCGCCACGCCGTTGACCACCGCGGCGACGACATTCTTCGCGGCATTGAGTCGTTGAAGGTCGTCATGGACGAAGATCGCGAGCAGTGCGATGAGGATCACGCCCTGCGCCGCCCCGAAGTAGCCGCCGTAGACGCCGGTGAGGAACACGCTGGTCCCCACAACGACGCGGTTGCGGTGGTCGCCCCGCCGATCGGCAACGAGGCGAGTGAGCCGGGGCTGCGCGGCGATCAACCCGCAGGCCAGCAGGATGAGGAACGGCACGACGCCGCGGAACACCGAGCCGGGCAGGGCCAGCAGCAGGAACCCGCCGCTGAGACCACCGAGGCCGCCGGCGACGCAGAGCCAGAGGATCCGGGTCCGCTGCCCGGCGAGCTCACGGCGGTACCCCACCGCGCCGGACACCGAACCGGGGAACAGACCGATCGTGTTCGAGACGTTCGCCAGGACCGGAGGGTAGCCGAGGGCCAGCAGGGTAGGGAAGGTGACCAGCGAGCCCGACCCGACGATCGTGTTGATCGTGCCGGCCGCCAGTCCGGCGCCCGCGATCGCCAGCCCGGCTTCAGGGGTCACGACCGGACATCCTGCCCGCCAGGGGCTCAGGGGTCTGCCCCGACCTGCCGAGGCGAACACCATGGGTCTCACCGGCGAGCTCGAACGCAGCCGGCAGATCCGCTCCATGCTCGAAGATGTGATCAGCGATCCGAGCCGGCTGGGTCCAGATCGACGTCGCCCGGGCCCGGCCGGCGGGCCGGGGGCTCCCGGAGTCGTCGTGAGCGCTCCCGCTCAGGTAGCGGTCCGCTTGGCCGCCTTCATCTGCTGCTTGTAGGCACGTACCCGGGACAGCGAGTCCGCGTCGGTGACGTCCGCGACCGAGCGGTAGACGCCGTCCGCGCCGTAGCTTCCGGCAGCCTCCCGCCAACCGGGCGGCCGGACGCGCAACTGCTTGCCGAGCAGGGCGAGGAAGATCTGCGCCTTGGCCGGTCCGAAGCCGGGCAGCCCCTCGAGGCGGCGGCGCAGCTCGTCCCCGGTCGCCGCTCCGGACCACACCTGCGCGGCGTGACCGTTATAGGTCTCGACCAGGTGGCGGCCGAGGGCCTGCACCCGTCCGGCCATCGCGGCCGGGTACCGATGCAACGCCGGCGGCGTGGCGAACAGCTCGGCCAGCTTGTCCGGGTCGTGATCCGCCAGCTCGGACGCGTCGAGGTCGCGGCCCAACCGCTCGACGAGCTGCTGCGGGGACGCGAAGGCCCATTCCATCGGCACCTGCTGATCGAGCAGCATGCCCACCAGCAGGGCAAGCGGGTCCTTCGACAGCAGGGCGTCCGCGTCCGGGTTCTGCGCAAGACACAACCTTGGCGTCACTCGCCGATCGTAGTTCCGGGCACATCCATGGCGGAAGAGCAAGTGCTGTACCTAGCGGCTTCGGCCCTTGCGGCTAGACCTCGGCGCCTGACTCACTCTTATTGAGACAGTTGACGAGCCTGCGGCCGGTTCGGACAGGGACCGTACGCCGCACTTCGGCCTGACCAGCTCGCGGCAGCGCTCCTCGCGACGGCAACCCGTGTTCTCGAGATCGTCGTCAATCTCACCGTAGGGAGCGGTGACGGCGGGCAGCCCGACCCAAGCCGAAGTGCGCTTCCAGCACGCTGAGCGGCGACCGCGTGGGGGCGCAGCGAGAACAGTCCGAGCAGCAACCACGGCGCCGCGAGGGCGAGGTGAGCCTCATTGACGTCCAGCCTTGGCGGGTTTCGATTTCGGCGCGGGTCCGAGCGTCCTCCTGTTAGGTGCCGGAATCGCCGCACGAGCCCCTGACTAGGAGGTTTGCCAGCCGAAGGATGGCCGCAGTGTCGGGCACGGCCAGCAATCGGCCGGATTTCGCAAGCCTCGCCTCAGAGCCTCCGGGGTCACCGACGCGCCCGTTCGTTTCACGCTCACACAGGGACACTGATGGCGGCTGGCCGGCGTCCAGTAATCGTCAACGCGGCGGCCATAAGCGGCCCCTACCGGTCACTCGCTGCGCCTCCCGCGGCGTTTCTCTCATCGACCCGCTCAGCGGCATTAGATGAGTGCGTTCCGAGCATCGCGTAGCGGCGCTTCTGGACGGCACCTGGTCGGCACGGCAGAGCGTCAACCGGCACCGCCGAGCGGGCGGGTAGCGCGAGCCGGTCAGCGAAATGCCGGGGCCAGTTCCAGCAGCACCTCGCCCCAGGCGTTGTACGTCGCCTGCAGCAGCTCCTCCGCGAGGGCGGTCAGCGCCGGCAACTGCGGGTGTGACTGCCCGACGATCGCAGCCAGGCGGTGCTGCACAATGGCCTTGCGGGTGGGTGTCGCCGGGTGCGGGTGGTCGTCCAGCACAGCGCGCCGCACGAACCATCCGGCAGACGTCATCGCCCAGCCCAGGGACACGGTGCGGAGGTCGCGGTCGAAGGCCTGGTCGTGGACGTACGGCAGGGCGATTGCGGCGCGCCAGGACTCGAGGGCGGCGTAAGCGGCGTCCTGTGAGGGACGCCAGCTGCACCAGCACGAGGGCCACGGGACGAGCAGGTACGCGGCGTCCCAGGCCACATGCCGCAGCTGCGCACCCTCGAGGTCCAGCAGCACCAAACCGTTGGTCGTGAGTCGGTTGTTGTCAGGGCACGCATCGGCCGGCGTCAATGCCCATGCCTGCGTGGGGCCGCCCAGCAGGTCATCGAGGCCGCGCAACTCGGCCAGCGCCTGTTCCCGACGGGCTCACTCCGACCAGCGAGAGGTCAGCTGCAAGAGCCTCGGTGGCTCGGGCCAGCATCGCCGGCATGCCGGCGGCCGGCGGCGCCGGCACGTTCAAGCGCGCCGCGCTGCGGTCCAGCGCGTCCTGCAGCCGCACTCCGCAAGCTGCGGTTCGGGCATGGAGGGTACCCAGCGCGGCCGCCCATTGTCGCAGGCCCGCAGCGGCGGCGGCCGAGTCCGTGCCCAACAGCAGCTCCGCGAGATCACCCCCGGATCCAACATCCTCGAGCACGACACCCGCCGGGTCGGTGACTGCGAGCAGCCGCGGCGTCCCCTGTCCGTCGGCCACTTCGAGACCTGCGGGCTCCCGCACAGCCGACTCGGCCGTTGGGTCACGGTGGAGCTTGACAACCACGGTGCGTTCAGGGGCCGTCGCTCGCACCACGAGGGTGCGGTCGCTGCCCTTCAACTCCTCCGCAGAGGTAAGACGCAGACCGAGGGCCCGACTGCCGGCAGCCAGCGCGTCTCCAACCGTGAGCACCGACGCAGCCTCTCACGGCAGGGGCAGCCGACGGTCCAACCCCGGGCCCCAGCCACTCCATTGACAGTCGACAGGATCGGCGCTTCTGGACGGCGACGGCCCCGGTTCCCAGTATCCGCTCTGCGGCCAGAAGAGTACGACTGAGCTGCGCTCGGTAGTGACGGCTCCGTTCGCATCGACGAACCGTTGGCCTCCGTCGACGTGTCCGAAAGACCCGAACGGACCTGCGGCTCTGAGCGCCGGTGACCGGGCAGCAGCATCCGGTCACCGGCGTCGGTCTGCGCGGGTCAGCCGGTGCTCATCCCGGCGAGGTAGGCGGCGACGGCGTGGCTGGCGTGCCGGTCGAGGTTGGCCTTGGCCATGTCGTAGCGAAGCGTGGTGCGGGGGTCGGCGTGGCGCATCGCGTACTGCATGTCGCGCAGCGCGACGCCGGCGACCAGGCCGGTGGTGCAGAAGGTGCGGCGTAGCCCGTGCGGGCTGATCGGTCGGTGCACGCCGGCTGCCTTCGCGACCCGCTGCAGCGCCCGGGTGGCGGCGGCTCGGTCCATCCGCCGCCCGGAGCGAGAGGTGAGGATCGGTCCGTGGCTGCGACCGGCGACTGCGGCGTGCACCGCGCGCAGCACTGAGATCGGTAGCGGGATGTCGGCCGGCTTGGCGCCTTTCCCGAGCACGTGCAGGATCTCGTAGCCGGCCTCGTACCGGATGTCGGAAATGTCGGCGGCGCAGGCTTCGGACACCCGCAGGCCGAGCATCCCGAGTAGCGCGACCAGGGCGTGCTCGACCGGGCCGGCCGTCCGGGAGGCGGACAGCACGGCGGCGAACTCCAGCGGGTGCAGCACGGTGCGCCGCTGGCCCTCCCAGGTCACCTTCGGTCGGGTGACCGCGTCGGCCGGGTTGGCCGGCAGGTGCCCGTCGATGACCGCATACCGGTAGAAGCTGGCCACCGTGCCGAAGCGCCGGGCGATCGTGGCTGCCGCGTAGCCTTGGGTTTCCAGGTGGCGCAGGTACAGCTCCACGTGCGGGCGGCCCGCCTGAAGCGGCTCGAGGCCGACTTCGTCGCACCAGCTCACGAAGACCCGCATGTCCAGCCGGTAAGCGGTCAGCGTCGGTTCCCGGTAGCGGGCCAGGAACCCGGCGACCGCCAACCGCCGGACATCCGCCCAGGCTGGCACCAGCTCCGCTGTTACGGTCGATGTCATGACACGTCCCCTTCCGTTCGTGGGAGCCGATCTCCCAGAGGACGCGATCGTGAAACCAGGCAATGCCGAAGATCAGCGAAACGGTCGATAGCCCGCCGTTCGGGGTCGCCCCGGCCTGCCGAGGAACGGTGCGCGAGCCGGCGTTACAGCGTGTGCCGATTCCTGCCGATATGGCGTGCGTGGCGGAGGACTACCGGGGTGCGCTTGGACGCTTGCCGCCAGCCCTGGGCGTGCCTTTCCGAAGCCTGGGCTGGGTCGCATTCGGGCTGCTGATGGCA